>NZ_JBFBGR010000030.1:0-94864 GCF_040684755.1 Streptomyces sp. NPDC089799
ATGCCGCCCTTGGTCTCGATACCGAGGGACAGCGGGGTGACGTCCAGCAGCAGGACGTCCTTGACCTCACCCTTGAGGACACCGGCCTGCAGGGTGGCGCCGATGGCCACGACCTCGTCCGGGTTCACGCCCTTGTTGGCGTCCTGACCGCCGGTGAGCTCCTTGACGAGCTCGGCGACGGCCGGCATGCGGGTGGAGCCGCCGACCAGGACCACGTGGTCGATCTCGGACAGCGCGATGCCGGCGTCCTTGATGACGTTGTGGAACGGGGTCTTGCAGCGCTCCAGCAGGTCGGACGTCAGCTGCTGGAACTGAGCGCGGGTGAGCTTCTCGTCCAGGTGCAGCGGGCCCTCGGCGGAGGCCGTGATGTAGGGCAGGTTGATCGTGGTCTCCGTGGAGGAGGACAGCTCGATCTTCGCCTTCTCGGCGGCCTCGCGCAGACGCTGGAGCGCCATCTTGTCCTTGGACAGGTCGACGCCGTGGCCGTTGGCGAACTGCTTCACCAGGTAGTCGACGACGCGCTGGTCCCAGTCGTCACCACCGAGGTGGTTGTCACCGTTGGTGGCCTTCACCTCGACGACGCCGTCGCCGATCTCCAGGAGGGACACGTCGAAGGTGCCGCCACCGAGGTCGAAGACGAGGATGGTCTGGTCGTCCTTGTCGAGGCCGTAGGCCAGGGCGGCGGCGGTCGGCTCGTTGACGATGCGCAGGACGTTGAGACCGGCGATCTCGCCGGCTTCCTTCGTCGCCTGCCGCTCGGAGTCGTTGAAGTACGCCGGGACGGTGATGACCGCGTCGGTGACCTTCTCGCCCAGGTAGGCCTCGGCGTCGCGCTTCAGCTTCTGCAGGATGAAGGCGCTCATCTGCTGCGGGTTGAAGTCCTTGCCGTCCAGGTTGATCTTCCAGTCAGTGCCCATGTGGCGCTTGACCGAGCGGATCGTCCGGTCGACGTTGGTGACGGCCTGCCGCTTGGCGACCTCACCGACGAGGACCTCGCCGTTCTTGGCGAAGGCGACGACGGACGGCGTGGTCCTGGCGCCCTCGGCGTTGGTGATGACGGTGGGCTCGCCGCCTTCGAGAACGCTGACGACGGAGTTGGTGGTGCCCAGGTCGATGCCGACCGCACGAGCCATTTTGATTCCTCCAGTGGACTTGAGTGGAACAGACTCAACCATGCCATTCGTCCGCACGCACGTCAACAGACCTGAGTCGAGCCGACTCAACTCTTACGCGGCCCTTACGCGCAACCCGGCTTCCGCGAGGCGCGGGCAGGCGTTCCGCAGGGCGATGGGGGCGCGGCCACCCGGGGGACACCGCCGCGCGGCATCCCGTGGCGCAGGCCCCGCGAGGGCAATGTGGCGCCATGCGTCTGCCGCCGATCGGCCCGCCGCCGGCCAAGCGGGTCTTCGACCTGCTCGCCGCCACGGCCCTGCTGGCCGTGCTCGCGCCCCCGCTGCTCGCGATCGCCGCGGTCCTGCACATGACCCGCCTCGACGGCGCCCTCCTGCGCGAGCCCGCCGCCGGCCTCGGCGGGCGGCCGTACCGGACCTGGAGGTTCCGTGGCACCCCGGACGGATTCCTGGCGCGTCGGCGCCTGGACCGGCTGCCCCAGCTGATCAACGTCCTGCGCGGCGAGATGTCCCTGGTCGGCCCGCGCCCCGAGGACCGCCGGGACCACCCCGAGCGGCTCCTCGTACGCCCCGGGATGACCGGACTCTGGCAGGTCAGCGCGCGCTCGGGGCTCCCCTGGGACGACATGGACCTGCTCGACCGGCATTATGTCGAGCAGCACTGGCTGGGCCTGGACCTGGCCGTGCTGGCCCGCACCCCGCGGGCCGCCTTCCGGCCCCGCACACCGGCCCGCACGGCGCCCGGAGAAGGCGAAGGCGGAGGTGAGGGGGGCCTGAGCGACACAGATCACCGCGTACGCGGCTACAGTGCGGCCGTATAAGTGGGTAACCTCAGGCTTGACTGAATAAGTTACCGCTTAGTAACGGCCCGCCCGAGGAGCCTCCCATGCAACTCGCCGCGATCATCGTGTCGCTGGTCCTGACCGTGGTCGGCGTAGCGCTGATCTCCCGAGCCGTGGCGCAGATCTACCGCTTCGTGAAGCTCGGACAGCCCGTACCTGCGGGCAGCCGGACGAACGACCCGACCGCCCGGAGCATCACCCTGGGCAAGGAGTTCGTCGGCCACACGCGCATGAACCGCTGGGGCGTCGTCGGCGTCGCGCACTGGTTCGTCGCGGTCGGCTTCCTGACCCTCGGCCTGACGATCGTCACCGCCTACGGCCAGCTGTTCCAGGCCGACTGGGTGCTGCCGGTCGTCGGCGGCTGGCTGCCGTACGAGGTGTACACCGAGTTCATCTCGCTGGCGACGACGGTGGGCATCCTCGTCCTGATCGCGATCCGGCTGATGAGCCTGCCCTCGAAGGCGGGCCGCAAGTCGCGCTTCGCCGGCTCCAAGGCGTGGCAGGCGTACTTCGTCGAGTACGTCATCCTCACCATCGGCGTCTGCATCATGGCGCTGCGCGGCCTTGAGGGCGCGATCCACCACGTGGAGGGCTACGAGGCCGCGTACTGGGCCTCGTACCCGCTGGTGCTGGCGTTCAAGGGCCTGAGCATGGCCACGCTCCAGAACCTCGTGTACTTCTTCGCGATGGTCAAGCTCGGCGTGACCATGACGTGGGCGATCACCATCGGCCTCAACACGAACATGGGCGTGGCCTGGCACCGCTTCCTGGCGTTCCCGAACATCTGGTTCAAGCGGAACGCCGACGGCGCGACCGCGCTGGGCGCGCTGCAGCCGATGACCTCGGGCGGCAAGGAGATCGACTTCGAGGACCCGGGCGAGGACGACGTCTTCGGCGTCTCCCAGGTCGAGCAGTTCTCCTGGAAGGGCATCCTCGACTTCTCCACCTGCACCGAGTGCGGCCGCTGCCAGTCGCAGTGCCCCGCCTGGAACACCGGCAAGCCGCTCTCCCCGAAGCTCCTGATCATGTCGCTGCGCGACCACGCGCACGCCAAGGCCCCGTACCTGCTGGCCGGCGGCGGCAAGACCATGGAGGGCGAGGAGAAGGCGACCGAGGAGCAGCTCAAGGACGTCCCGGCGGAGGCGCTGGCCGAGGCCGAGCGCCCGCTGATCGGCACCGCCGAGGAGAACGGCGTCATCGACCCGGACGTGCTGTGGTCCTGCACCACCTGCGGTGCGTGCGTGGAGCAGTGCCCGGTCGACATCGAGCACATCGACCACATCGTCGACATGCGCCGCTACCAGGTGATGATCGAGTCCGCGTTCCCGTCCGAGGCGGGCACGATGCTCAAGAACCTGGAGAAGAAGGGCAACCCCTGGGGTCTGGCCAAGAAGCAGCGCGTCGAGTGGACCAAGGAGGTCGACTTCGAGGTCCCGATCGTCGGCAAGGACATCGAGGACCTGACCGAGGTCGACTACCTCTACTGGGTCGGCTGCGCCGGCGCCCTGGAGGACCGCGCCAAGAAGACCACCAAGGCCTTCGCGGAGCTGCTGCACATGGCGGGCGTCAAGTTCGCGATCATGGGCGGCGAGGAGAAGTGCACGGGTGACTCCCCGCGCCGCCTCGGCAACGAGCCGCTGTTCCAGCAGCTGGGCCAGGAGAACGTCGCGATGCTGAACATGGCGTTCGGCGAGGACGACGAGGACGAGTCGACGAAGAAGCCGAAGTCGGCCAAGAAGATCGTCTCGACCTGCCCGCACTGCTTCAACACCATCGCCAACGAGTACCCGCAGCTCGGCGGCGAGTACGAGGTCATCCACCACACCCAGCTGCTCCAGCACCTCATCGACGAGGGCAAGCTGGTCCCGGTGACCCCGGTGGACGGCCTGATCACCTACCACGACCCCTGCTACCTGGGCCGGCACAACAAGGTCTACACGCCGCCGCGCGAGATCATGGACGCCGTCCCCGGCCTGCGCCAGCAGGAGATGCACCGCCACAAGGAGCGCGGCTTCTGCTGCGGCGCCGGCGGCGCGCGGATGTGGATGGAGGAGCGCATCGGCAAGCGCATCAACAACGAGCGCGTCGACGAGGCCCTCTCCCTGAACCCGGACATCGTCTCCACCGCCTGCCCGTTCTGCCTCGTCATGCTGACCGACTCGGTCAACGGCAAGAAGAACGACGGCCAGGCGAAGGAGTCCGTGCAGGTCGTGGACGTCGCCCAGCTGCTGCTGGAGTCGGTGCGGACACCGGTGACGGAGGCGGCGGAGCCCGCCGCGGAGCCGGTGAAGGAGTCCGCGGAGTAGTCGCGGACCGAACGCGCACCGCCCGGCGATCGCCGGGCGCGTACGGCCGGAGGCCGGCCCTCTCACGAAGAGGGCCGGCCTCCGGTCTTTTCCGCTCTTTTCCGCCCGGACCGACAGGTGGTTCCGCCCGGACCGACAGGTGGTTCCGCCCGGACCTGACGGGTGGGCGAGAACCGGCCAGGGCGGCCCGATTCCGCCCTGAGGACAACCCCACCGGGTACCCCTAGGGGATGTCACAGCTCAGCCGCAAAGGGGGTCACTTCGGGCCGGGTGTCCCCGGCCCCCCACGGGACCAGGTACGTTCGATCACGTGGCTGGATTCAGGAACGGACGCCGGGACAACAACCGCGGCCCCCAACACCCCCCGCGGCAACAGCCGTACGGTCAGCAGCAACCGCAGGCACCGTACGGCGGTCAGCCCTACCCGCACGCGGCCCCGCCGCCGCACCAGCAGGCGTGGCCGCAGCAGGCCGGCGGACAGGGCGAGCCGGAGTACTTTGACCCGTACGGCTACCCGCACCAGCAGCAGGGCCAGGCCCCGGGGGCGTCCTCGTACGCCAACGACCCGGGCCACACGCAGGCGTTCGCCATCGGGGAGCAGCCGTACGCCCACGACCCGTACGGCCACGGCACGGCCTACCAGGCCGGCGGCCAGGCCCCGGTGCCCGTGGGCCCGCGGCTGCCCTGGAAGGCGCTGCTGAAGGGCATCGTGACCCAGCCCGGCCAGACCTTCCTGCAGATGCGGGACCACCCGGTCTGGGTCCCGGCGCTGATCGTCACCTTCCTCTACGGCCTGCTGGCCGTGTTCGGGCTGGACGAGGCGCGCGAGGACGCGCTCAGCGCGACGCTGACCAACGCCATCCCGATCGTGCTGTCGGCCGGCGTGGCCTTCGTCATCTGCGGTCTGATCCTGGGCGCCGTCACCCACACGCTGGCCCGCCAGCTGGGCGGCGACGGCGCCTGGCAGCCCACCGTGGGCCTGTCCATGCTGGTCATGTCCCTCACGGACGCGCCGCGCCTGCTCTTCGCCGTGTTCCTCGGCGGCGACAACACCATGGTGCAGGTCCTGGGCTGGGCGACCTGGATCGCCGCCGGCTTCCTCTTCACCAGCCTGATCAGCAAGTCGCACGACCTGCCGTGGCAGAAGGCGTTGGGCGCCTCCGCGATCCAGCTGATCGCCCTGCTGTCGATCATCAAGCTGGGCACGATCTGACGGCGGCCCCGAGAAGACCGGGACGAACGAAGAAGAGGGCCCGCGCGGTGCGCGGGCCCTCTTCTCGTTCGTCAGGCGTCGAGCACCTGTCCTTCGCGCCGGATCACGGGCGGCTCCACCGACCAGGGGAACTCGATCCAGTCGTCGGTCTTCTTCCACACGTACTCGCACTTCACGAGCGAGTGGGACTTCTCGTAGATCACCGCGGAGCGGACCTCGGCCACCGTGCCGAGGCAGAAGTCGTGGACCAGCTTCAGCGTCTTGCCGGTGTCGGCGACGTCGTCGACGATCAGCACCCTCTTGTCGGAGAAGTCGATCGCGTCCGGCACCGGCGCCAGCATGACCGGCATCTCCAGGGTGGTGCCCACGCCCGTGTAGAACTCCACGTTCACCAGGTGGATGTTCTTGCAGTCGAGCGCGTAGGCGAGCCCGCCGGCGACGAAGACGCCGCCCCGCGCGATGCTCAGGATGATGTCGGGCTCGTACCCGTCGGCGGCGATCGTGTGCGCCAGCTCGCGGATGGCGCGCCCGAAGCCCTCGTAGTCGAGGCTCTCGCGTACCACGTCACTCATTACGGTCGCCTACCTGCGTGCGGTGGAAGTTCTGGAAGGACCGCGAGGCGGTGGGACCGCGCTGGCCCTGGTACCGGGATCCGTAGCGCTCACTGCCGTACGGGAACTCGGCGGGCGAGCTCAGCCGGAACATGCACAGCTGGCCGATCTTCATCCCGGGCCACAGCTTGATCGGCAGCGTGGCGAGGTTCGACAGCTCCAGGGTCACGTGCCCGGAGAACCCCGGGTCGATGAAGCCCGCGGTCGAGTGGGTGACGAGCCCCAGGCGCCCAAGACTGGACTTCCCCTCCAGTCTGGAGGCAATGTCCTCGGGCAGCGAGATGACCTCGTAGGTCGAGGCGAGGACGAACTCACCGGGGTGCAGGATGAACGCCTCGTCCCCTTCCGGCTCGACCATCCTGGTCAGATCGGGCTGCTCGATGGCGGGGTCGATATGGGCATAGCGGTGATTCTCGAACACCCGGAAGAACCGGTCGAGCCGCACGTCGATGCTGGAGGGCTGCACCATCGACTCGTCGAACGGGTCGATGCGCACCCGTCCGCTGTCGATCTCGGCCCGGATGTCCTTGTCTGAGAGAAGCACGTCCCGAGGATACGCAGACCGCGCGGGCCACCCCCAATCGAGCGCCCGCGCGTCCGGCCGTACTCCCGCCGCTACCGCTTCACCGCGGTCACGGGCACGGCGTGCCGCAGCCGCGCGCACCGCGGACACCGGAGGAGCCGCCCGGGACCGATCCGGCCGGCACCGAGCTGCCGCATCGGAAACGAAGCGGTGCTGAATACGTGCCCTTCGGCACAGCGGACGACGGTGTGCTCCATCGAGTCCCTTTCCCCAACGAGCCATATGGCGACGAATCGCCACATTAGGGGATGACCGGAACCCGCCCAAGCCGCCGCTCCGCCCACACCGTACGCCCCAACTCCCGCCCGCACACACGCTCCTGCGCCGGAAACACGACAATGGCCCCACGGCTCGTTCGCCGGGGGCCGATCATGGGGTACAGTGTGCAACGATGCGGATTCCAGACAACTGGACCCCCGCGCGGATGTAGTTTAATGGTAGAACATGAGCTTCCCAAGCTTATAGCGCGGGTTCGATTCCCGTCATCCGCTCTTGAACGAAGGCCCAGGTCAGCGACCTGGGCCTTCGGCGTTGTCTGGACCGATTCAGGCCTGGTGAGGCAATCGCCGCACCCGCTCCTCACCGCCGCTTCGGCGTTCGGGGCGGCCCCTGGCGCCACGGTTCTCGTGGGCGAGGGGACGGAGCAGGCATCGCTGAGGGGCACCGGCGCGTGCTGTCCAGCGTTTCCCCGCCCAGGACAGGTGACCCGCCCGGCGACACACCCCGTGGGACGGCCGTGGCCACGGCCCCCGGAACTCCGTTCAGACGGCGCTCAGCGCGTCGCGGGTGTTGGCACGGTACAGGCCGACCTTCGGGCTGGAGACCTTGCCCGGCTTGGCCAGCCGGAGGCTGACGCCGTCCGCGTTCGGCATGTGCTCCTTGTCGGCGAGGACGTTGACCTCGTCCGCCACGGGGCCGTTGGCACCCGACGGGTTGAGGTCCACGGCCGCGTATGCCGTGGCGCCGGGGTGCACCGGGTACGCCGGGGCGCCGCCCAGTCCCCCGGGGGCAGTGGCCTGGAGACCGAGCGCGCCGCCCTTGGCGCTGAAGCCGACGGTGGGGAAGTAGTCCAGACCGCACGAGGTGGAACCGTTGTTGGTCACGGTGATGACGCGGACGGTGGCCGGAGCGCCCGTCGGGGAAGTGACCTTGACGGTCAGATTGCGGGCCGAGCAGGGGTGGGTGTAGGCGTAGGAGTCACCTGCGGTGCCCCCCGTGCCCTTACCGCCCGAACCGACCTTCGCCGCGGCAGCGGTGGCCGTGCCGGTTCCGGTGACCTTGCCGGCGGACGGGGCGACGGAAGCGCCCTCCCCGGACGGCGTCACGGTCCCGGTCGAGACCTGCTTGTCCTCGCTCTTGGTCGCGGCGGGGTTCGCCGTCGGCCCGCCGGCGCTGTCCGAGCCGCCGCAGGCGGTCAGGGCCAGAGCGAGGCCGGCGGTGGCGGTGGCCAGGGCGGTGGTGCGGAGTCGGTGGGTGCGCATGGGGAACTCTCCGTGTCGGTGCGGTCGTCGGACGGAGGCTTCTGCCTCCCGCCTGACAAGACGTTGGGTGGGGCTGCTGTTCCGGTCGGCTGCTGCCGCAGGCGGCCGAGGGCGGTCGGTGGGGCGGGTGGGGGCCTTCCCGTTGCGACCGCCGATCCGCCCGCTGATCCGATCGGCGGACCGACGGGCTGATGACGCAACTGTGGGGCCGGTTTTGTTCCAGTGGCGTCCGGGCCGGGATAGTAGGAACCCTGGAACGCTCCCGACCCTTCTCACCTGGGCGATCGGGCGAGCCTGGAACGTGCTTCCGGGATGAGGGGGAGGGTGGAATGGCCACGGAGACGGAGCGGTTCGCGGAGTTGATGCGCGGGTTCAAAGAGCGCTCGGGGCGCAGCTACGGCATGCTCGCGAAGCGTCTGCACTCCAGCAACTCGACGCTGCACCGCTATTGCAGCGGCGCGGCGGTGCCCACGGAGTACGCCCCGGTGGAGCGGTTCGCCCGAGTCTGCGGTGCCTCGGCCGACGAACTGGTCGCGCTACACCGGCAGTGGTTGCTGGCGCTGGTGGAGCGGCGGCGGGGGGTGACGGAGGGGCAGGTCGCGGGGTCGGGGGCGGCGAACTCCGTGGCGCCGCGGGGCGGTGACGCCGCGCCGGAGGTGCCACCTGCATCGACGGTGGACACCGGGGAGGCCGCGGAGGTCCGGCCGCAGGCGGAGACCGACCCGGCACCGGCCCCGGCGTCCGCGGCCGGGTCCGCCCCGGCGCCTGTCCCCGCTCCCGCTCCCGCGCCGGCGGAGGCCCCCGCACCGGCACCGGAGGCACCCGCACCCGCCCCCACCGCCCTCATCCGGCCGGGCTCCGCCCGGGCCTCCGTATGGGGGGCCCGGCGTCCTCGGCTGCTGCTCGCCGTTGCGGCCGCCGTGGCCACCGCCGCGGTGGCGGGGACCGCCGCCGCCGTCTCCGCGATGGGAGATACCGGTCACGGGGACACGCGACGCGGCGCTGCCCAGCCGTCCTCGCACGAGCGGGCGGCGGCGGGCCCTGCCCTGCCGTCCGGCGGGTCGTCGTCACCCACGCCCACAGTCGAATCCACACTCCCGTCCAGCCCCGGACCGTCGTCCCCCCCGGCAACGTCCGCGTCCGCCTCGGCAACGTCCGCGTCCCCCTCGCGGGCCACGGCCAAGGAGAGGGCCTCCTCCAGCGCCCCGTTCACGGTCAACGTCCTGCCCGACAACTGGGATAGCCCCTGCGACCAGTGGTTCGCCCTGGACAAGGCACCCGGCACGGTCCCCCCGCCCCCGGCCGGGCAGGCGACCGAAGGGTGGGCCCGGGCCCTGGACGCCGTCCCGGCGGGGCACCTGCGCATGCAGCTGACCGTCCAGGGCACCGAGGGCAAGGCCGCGGTCCTGCACGCGCTGTACGTCCATGTCGTGAGCAGCCGCAAGGCTCCCGGCTGGAACGCGTACACCATGGGTGCCGGTTGCGGCGGCGCGCTGGTGCCGGCGTCCTTCGCCGTGAACTTGGACGACGCCTCCCCGAGGGCCAGGCCCGTACCCGGCAAGGAGGGCGAGCGGCCGACGGCCTCGACCGGCTTCCCGTACAAGGTCTCCGCCACCGACCCCCAGGTGCTGAACATCGACGCCGCCACACTCGGTCAGGACGTCAGCTGGTACCTGGAGCTGGCCTGGAGCAGTGGCGACCGCAAGGGCACCACCCGCATCGACGACCGCGGTCGCCCGTTCCGCACGGTCGCCCTGAACGCCGGCCACGGCTACTGGTACAACGAGAACAACAACGCCTGGCTGCCGTACACGGATTGAAAGACCCAGACGGCTGCTTTGCGTTCCTGAACCGGCCCGCACGTGGCCTGCCAGTGGGCGGGCCGGGCCCCGGCTGGTGCGGGTCAGCGCAGGTGGTGGGTGTCGTTGAGGGTGTGCACCGTGGCGGTGCCGTGGGGGTCGTACGTCAGGGTCGACAGGGAGGCCGGTGCGACCTCCATGCGGAACAGGGTGTGCGGTGGGGCCTGGAGGGCCAGGCGGATCAGGGACCTGACCGGTACGACGTGGCTGACGACCAGGACCGTGCCGCCGGCGTGGCGGGCCAGGAGGCCGTCGCGTACGGCGGTGACCCGGCGGACGACCTGGTGCATGGTCTCGCCCGCGCCCGAGGGGGCGCGCTCGGGCGAGGCGAACCAGGCGTCCAGGTCGTCCGGGTGGCGTTCGCGGACTTCGGCGAAGGTCAGGCCCTCCCAGACGCCGAAGTCCGCTTCCCGCAGGTCTTCCTCGACCCGGAGGTTCAGGCCGAGGCGGGCTGCCACGGGACCGGCGGTCTCCTGGCAGCGCCGCATCGGTGACGTGACGACCGCCTCGATGTCGCCGCGGCCGGCGAGGACCTCCGCCACCGCCCGGGCCTGGCGGCGTCCGGCCGGCGAGAGTCCCGGATTGGAACCGCCGCTGCCGGAGATCCGCCCGTGCGGGGTCAGCAGGGTCTCGCCGTGCCGCAGCAGTACGAGCGTCGTCACGTCGCTCACTTCGAGGTCTGCGCGAAGTGGTCGCGTACGCAGTCGGTCTGCTTCTCCATGATGTCGATGATGCCCTCGACGATGTTCAGGTCGGCGTCCTCGGCGATTTCCAGGATCCGCGACCAGTCGAAGAAGCTGCGGGCGGGATCGTTGGTGATGGGGAAGACGCGGATGGTGGCCTCGTAGCTGGCGACTCCGCTGGTGGGCGCGACGGCCCGGTAGGACTGCGTCCTGTTGATCTCGTCGCGAGCGGCGATCTCCTGCTGGACGACCTTGCCGCTGAGCGTGAGCTTGAAGTCGTAGCGGCCCGGGACCGTCTCGACCGAGCCTCCCTCCACCCAGCTGACGTCCCGGTGGACGTCCAGGTCGCCGGGGGACACCATCTCCAGGATCTGCATGGCGTCGCGGATGGTCGCCCACACGGTGTCCGGGTCGGCGTCGAGGACGGTGGAGTGGTACATGGTGTGCTTGCGCTGGATCTTCGGCACTGAGTGCTCCCTACTGATGGTGGTTGACGGTCGTCGCCCGGCGGGTCATCGCTTGGCTATGACGTGGTTGCCGAGGATCAGGTAGTCGATCTCGGTGCCCATGAAGCAGTTCAGGGCGTCGGTCGGCGTGCAGACGATGGGTTCGCCGGCGACGTTGAACGAGGTGTTGATCAGGCACGGCGTGTCGGTGAGTTCGATGAACTTCCGCAGCAATGCCGTGAGCCGCGGGGTCCCCTCGTCCGTCAGGGTCTGGATGCGGGAGGTGCCGTCCACGTGTACGGCGCCGGGGATGCGGTCCTTGTACTCCTCGCGGACCGGGAAGACGAAGGTCATGTACGGGGAACTGGTCTTGCGCCCCATCTCGAAGATCTTCGGCGCCTGCTCCTCCAGGACCAGGGGAGCGAACGGGCGGAACGGCTCGCGGTGCTTGACCCGGGTGTTGATGATGTCCTTGATGTCGTCGAAGCCGGGGTTCGCGAGGATGCTGCGGTGGCCCAGCGCCCGCGGCCCGTGCTCGACGCGGCCGTCGAACCAGCCGATGACGACCTTCTGCGTCAGCAGCTGCGCCACGTGGTCGACGACCTCGTCGTCCTCCAGGCGCGTGACGGTGACGCGGTCGGCGAAGCCCTCGACGGCCTCCGCGATCGCGGCCTCGTCGTACGCCGGGCCCAGGTACGGGGTGACGGGTGCCGAGGCGGCGGCGATGGCCTCGGGACCGGTGCCGGCGTCGTTCAGCCAGGCGTGGGCCGCGGCGCCGATGGTGATGCCGGTGTCGGAGGCGCCGAAGCTGACCTGCATGTCCTCGAAGCCGGAACCCTCGAACATCGGGGTGTTGTTCAGGCAGTTCAGGGCGACACCGCCCTCGAACAGCAGCCGGTCGAGGTCCGTCCGGCCCCTCAGGTGACGGACCTGGTGGGCGGTGGCGACGTTCAGCATCTCCTGCGCCGCCGCGGAGACCCGGGAGGTGTATTCGAGGGTGTCCTCGAAGGGACCGAAGTACTCCTCGAACAGCTCGTCATGGCTGTGGAGGTTGTCGGTCTGGAGGGGCTTGGTGAAGCTGTAGCGGCCGTCGTCGTGCAGCGTCAGGAGCTTCTCGAGGAACGGGTTCGGCGAGGGCGGGGCGGCGTAGCCGGCCAGGCCCATGACCTTGTACTCGTCGTTGTTCGGGACGAAGCCGAGGAAGCGGGTGATGGAGGAGAACAGGGTGCCCATGGAGTGGTGGGCGCCGGTGACGCTGTCCTCGAAGACGGTGATCCTGCCGCCGCGGATCTCGCCGGTCAGGGTCGAGAAGCGCTCGGCGCGGCCGTCGCTGACCAGGAACGCGGCGTCCTTCATGCCGGCCAGGTAGTAGCCGGTGGTGGCGTGGGCCAGGTGGTGCGGAACGAAGCGGACCTTGGCCGGGTCGGGGCGGTGTCCGGTGCGGGCCTCGAAGTCGGCGAGGATCGCGTCGTGGCTGACGACCTGCTCGAACAGGTCCCTCATGTCGGCCACGAGGCGCGCCTTGGCGTCCTCCGGCGCCGACGAGCTGCGGATGCCGTCGAGGATCTCGTCCAGGACCTGCTCGGACCAGTTCCAGGGGAAGGCGAACAGGTCCACGTCGTCGTAGGTGATGCCGGCTTCCTCCAGGCACCAGTCGATCGCGTTCACGGGGAAGTCGGTGGTCTTCTTCTCCCGGTTGAGGCGCTCTTCCTCCACCGCGGCGACCAGGCGGCCGTCGATCACGAGTGCGGCGGCGGCGTCGTGGCCCAGGAGGTAATGCTTGTTGATGCCGGTCGCGCCGAAGCGTTCGGAGAAGAACTCCGACACCCGGCTGAAACCATTACATCCAAGAACAATCACGGGATTCTTTCCTGTTTCTAGGTCTACTTGGCGATCAGCAGATCGCGGAGCTTCTCCCCGGCCGCGGGTGCCTGGCACAGCCCCGCCCCGGTGAACCCGGCCGCGTACAGGAAGCGGCGGGTGGGGTGCTCTCCGATGAAGGCCGTGTTGTTGGGACTGGCGTCGAAGTCACCGCTCCACGCACGGTGCAGGCCGATGCCGTCCAGGGCCGGGAACACGGTGCCGAGGTGGCCGGCGATGCGGCCGAGCCAGGCGTCGCGCGTCTCCCCGGCCTGGGGGGCTCCCATGGCGAGCAGGATGCGGTCCTTCCACGAGCGGATCCGCAGGCCCGATGCGGCGTGCATCGTCATCGGCAGCTCGGGGTACGGGGACGGCGGTACGTCGGTGAGCAGCATCTCCATCGTGCGCGGTGTCAGCGGCAGGTCGACCGAGGCCATGGCCGCCACCTCGCCGGACCAGGGCCCGGCCGTGCACACGATGCTGTCCGCCTTGATGCTCCCCTGCGGGGTGTGGACGGTGTTGTCGTCGTCGATGCGCGTGACGGGCGTGTGCGTGAACAGCCGGGCCCCGTGGTTGCGGGCGGCGGCGGCGTAACCGCGCACGATGTCGAGGCCGTCGACGTGGTACGCCTCCGGGGACCAGGCGGCGGCCAGGACGGCGCGCTCGTTGATCAGCGGGTTGAGTCCGGCGGCTTCCCGGGCACTGATCAGGCCGACCTCGACGCCCGCGGCCTGCTGGGCCTGATGGGTGGCCTCGAATTCGGCGATCTGCTGTTCCTCGGTGAACAGCGCCATGAACCCGAGCCGCTTCAGGCCGAGCGGGGCTTCGGTCCGGCGGGCGAAGTCGTGGTAGGCGTTCAGGCTGCGCACGGCCAGCTGCCCGGTGTGGGGGTTGCCGGGGAAGTAGGTGCGGACCATGCCGGCCGTGTGGGCGGAGGCCCCGCCGCCGAGACCTCCGCGTTCCAGCAGCACGGTGTCCACGCCGGCTTCGGCGAGGTGGTAGGCGGCAGAGGTTCCGATCACTCCCCCGCCGATGACGACGGCGTCGGCGCGGGCAGGCAGGGCGCTCAAGGTCTTCCTTCTCCTGTGGTGTGGGGTTCGGGTGGCGGCGGGGTTCCCCGGCCGCTCCCCCGGCGGGTCCGCTCCGGGCGTGGCCGCGTGCCTCAGCCGGCGACCTGCTGGCGCAGGTGGTCCCCGGTCTCCCACGGGTACAGCTGGAGGTTCCAGCCGCCGAGGCAGTTGACGTAGAGGGCCATGTGGCTGGCGACGGCGTAGAAGTCGTCACGGTCGAGGTCGTCCAGGACGGCGAGGAAGCGCTGGGTGAACTCCCACAGCTTCTCCAGGCCGCAGTAGCCGAGGAATTCGGCGGGGACACCGACCAGGAGGCGGGTCATGTGGACGAGGGAGTCCATGGGCATGCCCTGGACGGCGGCGCGGATGATGCCGCCGTAGGAGGCGTAACCCAGCGGCCGGGTCTCGCCGTTGACGAAGAGCAGGGTGGGGATGACGGTCCCGAAGTTGCCCGCCCGGGAGGGGATGATGCCCCGGTGGAGGTCGTCCAGCTCGGGCGGCGGCGCCAGCCAGATCTTCTCGGTCTCGGTGAGGACGTCGGCGATCAGGGCGGCGGCGTCCGCGTGGGCGGCGGGGAGCTTCGGGATGCTGTGGCCGCCGGGCTCGCCCGCACGGCGGACCTCGGCGCGGATCTGCTTCTTCGTGGAGTAGACGGCGTCCCAGATCGCGGCCCCGGCTTCCTGCAGGGCGGGGATGTCCGCCTCACGGATCTGTCCGACGGGGTTGGCGGGCATGGGCTCGGTCAGGGTTCCGTACTTGATGCCCAGGTGCTGCAGGCCGGACAGGAACACGGTGCCGTCGGGGGCCTCGCGCCGGTCGGGGATGCGGGTGGTGTGGGGGGTGTGCAGCAGGGCGGGTATGGGCGATACGTGGTAGAGGTGCTCGCCCGCGATGAGGGCGTGCCCCTGGAGGCTCTGGTAGGGCAGGGACTCCCACAGGGCGTCTGCGAGGGCCGGGTTACGGCCGTCAAGGTCGGCGGTGACCGTGATGCCGAGATCGGGCCAGGAAATCTCGATCTGACGGTCAGGCAGCTTCTCCGACATGGCTCTCCCCGTTCGTTTGTTCGGCTTCTCGCCAACGAGTAGATCGCCAACCGCCGTGTTTCAGGCAGGCGTTGAAAGCATGAAAGTCGGGCATCCCAAGATCCGTAAACTTTGGACGATCCTCCGACCACACCCGTCCGGGCAGGCTGCTATGCGGCGGTTCACCGTCGCCGCGCTGGTGATTCATCCGTGCCTGACCGCCTACGATCCGTCACCGCGGCCCATGAACCGGACTTGGAGGATCCACCGGAGGCACCCGATCCGGTCCGGACCAGGGATCGCCGGAACACCGCGGTCGGGACGCGCGGCCGACGGTCCGGAGCCGCGCTCGGGGCCGCCGGGAAATCCGGTGTGCCGGAACGTCAGCGGCCCGTACCCTTCGCCGGGTTGACCAGCGCCGGACCGGATCGATCACAGGGGTCGCCACCTTGACCGCACACGTACAGCTGACGCAGCCCGACCGGATCTCGACCGCCGAGAGCTCCGCATGGCACCGGGTCGTGGCCGCTTCCATGGCCCACGACCTGCCCGGAGTGCCCGTGCCCGGGCCGGAGGAGGTCCATGCGCGGCTGACCGAGCCCGCGCTGGGCAGCCGGCGGCTGACCTGGACGGCCACGAGCGGCGACGGCAGCGTGATCGGCGTGGCCGTCCTGCGCCTCTTCACCTGGCCCGGTCAGGACCACCTGGCCGAACTGGACCTGCACGTCGACCCCGCGCACCGGCGCGCGGGCAACGGGTCCCTGCTGCTGTCCGCGGCCGTGGCCGCCTGCCGGGACGAGAACCGGCGCAGCCTGGTGGCCACGACCGCCGCCGAGGGTGCGGGCGAGGGCTTCTGCCTGCGGTCGGGCTTCAAGCAGGCCCTCTCCCTGGACCACTTGATACTGCCGCTCTCCGGAGCGGAGCGAGCCGAGGGGGCGGAGGGCCCGGACCTGGAGGCGGTGCACCGGATCGCCGGTGCCGCCCACCCCGGCTACCGGCTGACCGGCTGGACCGGCACGGTCCCCGACGGCCTCGCCGCCGCCTTCGCCACGGCCAAGAGCGCGATGAACGACATGCCCATGGGCGACGTGGACTTCGGGCGCGTCGAGTGGGACGAGGACCGGGTCCGCACGATGGCCGGCGTGGTCGCCGACCGCGGGGACACCCTGCTGACCATCGCCGCCCTCCACGAGGACGGCGACATGGCCGGCTACACCGAGATCGTGCTGCCCCAGGGCCGGCCGCCGCGCGCCCAGCAGTACGACACCGCGGTGGTGCCCGGGCACCGCGGGCACGGGCTGGGGCTGTGGCTCAAGGCCGCGATGGTGTGCCGGCTGCTCGCGGAGCACCCCGCGTTCACCGAGATCGAGACCGACAACGCCGAGGACAACGTCCACATGCTGGCGGTCAACCGCGCGCTGGGCTTCCGCTCCTACCGCCGGACCCGCGAGTTCCAGCTGGACCTCTCCGCGTCCTGAGTGCCGTACGGCACTCCCGTACGGCGCTTGCTTACGGCACTCCCGTACGGCGTCACGGCCGCGCCCCGTGAGCCGGCTCAGCCGGTCTTGTCCTCGTCGAGCGTGTGCTTGACGAGGGCGTTGGCGTGGCCGTGGCCCAGGCCGTGCTCGGACTTGAGCCAGGCGACGAGTTCCATGTGCCGGGTCAGCGGAGAGGTGCGGATGAGGTCCTTCCACTCCGCGATCGGGCGGCCGTACTTCTTCTCGATCGAGGGGAAGTAGCCGGCCGGGTTGCCCTTCGGCGCGTGGGTGGTGGTCATGGTGTGCTCCTCGTCCCGGTGGTCGTTTCGGTGGTCGTGTCGGTGGTCGTGTCGGTGGTGCCGCCGCGTTGCCGTGCTGCTGGTCCTATGACCGTCGGCAGGAGGCGGATTCATCGGCGAGACGGTGTGAGCCGAGTCACACGAGCGGGGGCTCAGAGCTGCATGGTGCCCAGTTCGCGGGCCAGCCGGACGAACGCCCTGGCCGGCTCGCTCTCCGAGTCCGACCGCCACACCAGTCCCCACCGCAGCGGCGGGGCATCGCGCAGGTGCAGGTAGGTGATGTCGGGGCGGACGTAGTAGCGGGTGACCTGCGCACCGAGGCTGTGGATCGCGTCCCCCGACGAGATGATCGCGTACAGCTCGTCGAGGTTGACGCAGGTGTGCGTCCGTTCGATCGCCCGGCCGCTGGGCGTCCGGAACGGCGTGAACGCGTCCTCCCAGTAGTCGGGCTGCTGCACCTCGGCGCCCACCACCCCGTGATCGGCCAGCGCTTCCACGGAGAGCGAGCGGCGGACGGCCAGCACGTGGTCGGAGGCCACCGCCGCCACCCGGCCCTCCTCGAACAGCACCGGCCCGATGGTGAGGTCCGGCTCCTCCACCGGCAGCCAGGCCAGCAGCAGGTCGATCTCTCCGTTGCGCAGCGGGCCGAACGCGTCGATGAAGCCGTTGTGCCGGAGCCGTAGCCCCCACTCCGGGTGGAGCGAGCGGAAGGCGTCCCAGAACGGCCGGAGTTCATGGCCGTTGGTGACCATCAGGCCGATCCGCAGGACGTCGGTCTGGCCCCGGGCCGCGAGCCGGGCCCGCTGCACGCCGTCCCAGAGACCGCGGTAGACCGGCCGCAGGTCGTCGCGCAACCGGGTGCCGACCGGTGTCAGCCGCACCATGCGGCTGGTGCGCTCGAAGAGCTGGGCCCCGATGAACCGTTCCTGCTTCTTGATCGCCTGGCTGACCCGGGCGACCGACACGTGCAGCCGCTCCGCGGTCCGGCCGAAGTGCAGTTCCTCCGCCAGGGTCAGGAATATCTCGATGTCGCGCAGCTCCAAGCCGCCCAGCTCCCCCGGCCGTTCGTTAACCCGTGCCTTAACCGGCGTTGCATGATCGGCCGTTGATGGACTGCTTGTCCACGCCAATGCTGGACGGCATGAACGTCGTCACCAGTGGCGTGTCGCTGACCGTCGTCGACCCGGCCGCATCCCGCAGCTTCTTCACCACCCACCTCGGCTTCCGGGAGGCCGAGGAGGCCGAGGGGTACGTCCTGCTCGTCCGCGACGACGCGGCCGCCGACCTCGTCCTGCTGGAGCGGGATCCCGAACTCCCCCGGCCGCACCGGCCGGGCGGCGGGTTCGCCGACATGGCCGTGTCCCTCACGGTCACGGACGTCGCCGCCGAACACGAACGGCTGCGCCGGGAGTGCCCCGCCGTCACCGGACCGCTGGAGTCCGAGCCCTGGGGCGAACTCCGGTTCCGGCTCACCGACCCCAACGGCGTGGTCGTCCAGCTCCTCGAATGGCAGCCGCCCGCCGGAGCTCCCGGCCGCGGGGCGCCCGCCGCGGGTCCCGGCCACCGGGCACCCGCCGCAGGACCCGGCCGCGGCCGCCCGAGCCCCCCACACGCCACCGAGAGGTACTGATGGAAGCCATCCGCACACCGGACCCACGCCGCGGGCTCGTCCTGGTCGTGCTGTGCCTGAGCACGCTGACGCTGGTCATCGACGCCATGGTCCTCACCGTGGCGGTCCCGTCGCTCGCCGGGGACCTGGGGGCGAGCGGCCGGGACATCCAGTGGATCATCGACTCGTACCTCCTGGCCCTCGCGGGACTGCTCCTGACCTCCGGCAGCCTGTCCGACCGGTTCGGACGCCGGCGGGTGATGGTCACCGGGCTCGTGCTGTTCGGCGGAGCCTCGGCACTCGGGGCGGCGGCCGGCGGCCCGGGACAGCTGATCGCGGCCCGCGCGGTGATGGGCATCGGGGCCGCACTGATCATGCCGTGCACGGTCTCCGTCCTGACCGGCTCCTTCGACGACGGGGGGCGGACCCGGGCGGTCGCCCTCTGGGGGGCCGTGTCCGTGGCCGGCCTGGTCGGCGGCCCGCTGCTGGGCGGGTGGCTGGTCTCCGCGTACGGATGGGGAGCGGTGTTCCTGGTCAACGTCCCGGTCGCCGTGCTCGCCGTGATCGCCGTGTGCGCGCTGGTCCCGGAATCCAGGGGGCCCCGGCGGAAGGCGGACCCGATCGGCATGGTGCTGTCGGTCATCGGGATGACCGCACTGGTGTGGACGGTCATCGAGCTGCCCGGGCACGGCCTGGAGCGGACCGGCACCCGGGTCGCCCTGGCCGTGGCGGTCCTGGGCCTGACCGGCTTCGCCGTGTGGGAGAGGCGTACGCCGCACCCGATGCTCCCGGTGTCCCTGTTCCGCGACCGGGCGTTCACCGCCGCCGGTGTCGCGCTGGTGCTGGTGACCTTCGCCCACGGCGGTCTGCTGCTGGTGCTGACCCAGTACCTGCAGTTCGTCCGCGGCTACACGCCGGCCGAGGCGGGCCTCGCCTTCACCCCCATGGCCGTCGCCGCGCTCGCGTTCAACCTGATCGGCGCCGGTGTGGTGGCCAGGACCGGCAGCAGGTTCATGACGGTCCTCGGCCTGCTGGTGACCGCGACCGGGTTCGGCGTACTGACCAGGCTGTCGGCGGAGCACGGCTGGGGGACGGTGGCCGCCGCCACGGTCCTCGTCGGTGCGGGCGCCGGCCTGGCGATGACCGGCGCGACCGGCGCCCTGACGGGAGCCGTGCCGGCCGGGCACACGGGGGCCGGGCAGACGGGGGCCCCGACGGCGCTGAACGACACGATGCAGCAGGCCGGTGCCGCGCTCGGCGTGGCCGTGCTGGGCGCCGTACTGTCGGCCGCCTATACATCGGAGATGCCCGGCGGCGCCCCGGAGCCCGCGCGGCGCTCGGTGGCCGAGGCGCTGGTCACGGCCGCCCGTACCGGTGACGCCGGTCTGGCCGCCACGGCCCGCGGGGCGTTCGCCTCGGCCGTGTCCACCGGCTTCGCGGTGGGGGCCTGCGGGGTCGTGGCCGCGGCCGCGATGGCCCTGCTGCTGATGCGGAACCGCAAGGCGGAGGCGGCCGCCGGGCGCGACAAGGGCGGCAACGAACTGACGCAGGACCAGTTCGCACTGGCCATCGGCCCCTGAATCCACGGGCGGCAGCCGGGCGGTGTCCGCGGTCGTGCCGGAGGGCACTACGCTCGCCGGCATGGCCCCGCTCCGCACCTCACCCGGCAGAGCGCGGTCCCGCCGGCCGGCGGGAGCGCGGCTCCTGCCGCGTGCGCTGCCGCGGCCGCTGCTGCGGCTGCTCGGGCTGGCGGTGCTGCTGTTCGGTTTCCTCTACACGCACGGCGTGAACGCCGAGACCACGGCGAGCCATCTGGGCGGCCATGCCGTTTCCGTGACGGTCCCTCACGAGGCCGCCGGCCCCGTGGACGCCGTACCGCACGGCCATCAGGTCCACCGGGGCGCGCACGGGGGCACGGACGGGGACGAGAACGGGAACGGGGACGAGCGGGACGGCGGCTCGCATCCGGCCGGTGTGTGCGCCTCCGGGCAGCCACCGGAAGCCGCCGGGGCCGAACCCCCCGCGCCGGCCCTGCTCGCCTGGGCCTGCCGCGGCCCGGCGGACCGTACGGCCGTCTCCGTGCCGGTCGCGGAGCCGCCGGCCGCCCTCCCACCGGGTGATTACTCCGCACGTTCCGTGGTGCAGCGGATCTAGGTCCGCCGGTCGAAGCACGAAGTCATCTCTTCCCATGCCTTCCTGACCTGGCGTGACGCGCCCTCCGGCCGCTCCGCCATGTGCCGACCGAGGAGTTCCTCCGTTGTCCACGCAGCACCTGACCGACCGCCCCGGCCCCTCCCCGTCCCCGTCCCCGGGTCGCCCTTCCCCCACCCGGGCCGCACTGCGCCGCGCCCGCAACAGCCGGGCCCGACGGCTGTCCCTGCCCGCCCGCTACCTCGGTTACGTCGGCTACTTCGTCGGCGCCGGTCTGATCAGCGGCGCGGTCGTGCACCACCCGCTCGATCCCGCCCGCTACACCCGGATCGCCGGCTACGGCGTCCTCGTCTTCCTCGCCGCCACCGTCCTCAACGAGTTCGTCATCAGCCGGGAGCGGCCCGGGCTGCGGCGCGCCTGCGCGGTCATCGGCGCCTCGCTGATGCTGTCCTTCGGCATCGGCATGCTCAGCGGCGGGCTCCAGCACTTCGAGGACTTCCCCGCCCGCGGGGCCGTGCTCGTGCCGCTCGGGCTGGTCGTGTCCTTCGTCGCCTTCGTGCTCAAGGACGAGCACACCTCCTGGCGGAGCCTCTTCGGCCCCGTGGGACCGGCGGTGGTCGTGATCGCGGCGCTCGCCTTCCTGGGGCTGCGCCAGCTGGCGGCGTCCACGGGCCCGGCGGAGAGCGGCGGGCACGAGCACGGTCCGGCTCCCGCCCCGTCCGCGTCCGCTCCCGCAAACGCTCCGGGAGGCCCCGGCGCGCCCTCCTCAGCCCCCACCCCGGCGAACGGGCGGAAGAGCCCCGAGAACAGCCCCGAGAGCAGCGCGGAGAAGAGCCCGGAGAAGGGGCACGGCGGCGACGCACACAGCCACTGAGGCGAGCCGTGGGCCCGCGGTCACCGCCCCGGGCCCACGGCCCCCTTCGGCCCTCACGGCCCCCTGCGCCCCTCACGGCTCCATATGGCTGAAGCCCACCTCGAAGTGTTCGACCGACACGATGCGCTGCCCCTCCCGCTGGGCGGACTCCCCGCGGATGCGGGAGGCCAGCTCCTCGCTGTCCCGCATGGCCTGCTCGCTGTCCCACAGGGTCAGCGACTTGGCCCGTCCGGACGCCCGGTCGACGAGGTAGTACACGCCCCGGAAGCCGGGGACGCCCTGGACCTGCCGGACGATCGCCGCGGAGTTGCCGGTGACGTCCCCCTCCGCCGGAACCGGTGACCCCTGGTACGTGCTCAGCCTGGCGAACATCGATCACGACACCTCTCGATACCCGTTCTGGGCGTAACGCCCGAATCGTGACAGACCCTATCGCCGCCGCGCGGCGGCTACCCCGCATACCGCCACCAATCCGCCTAAAATGACCGTGTGCGCCACGCCAGGGCAGCACGCGCCGTCCGTGACCGGCCACGCCGCGTCACGGGGTACGCGCGCTGCCCTGGGGGTATATCCACAAGGAACGGCTCACGACGGCCCCGCCGTGCCACACACGGCGTGACCCCCACCGTCGGAGGAGCGATCGCAGATGGACACCGACCGCGCTTGCGAGAAGGCCACCGGGATCCCGGAGTCACCGGGGATGCCCGAGATGCCGGAGATCCCCGAGGAGCCACTGCGGGCCAGCACCGCGGAGGCACGGACCCTCTCGGTGGCCCTGTTCCGCCGGCTGAACGCCCTGGAAGAGGGCAGCCCGGAGTACTCGTACGTCCGCAACACCCTCGTGGAGCTCAACCTCAGCCTGGTGAAGTACGCGGCCCGTCGGTTCCGCAACCGCAGCGAACCGGTCGAGGACATCGTCCAGGTCGGCACGATCGGCCTGATCAAGGCGATCAACCGGTTCGATCCGGAGCGCGGTGTCGAGTTCACGACCTTCGCGATGCCCACCGTGACCGGTGAGATCAAGCGCTTCTTCCGCGACACCAGCTGGGCCGTGAAGGTGCCCCGCCACCTGCAGGAACTGCGCATCGACACCGCCAAGGCGTACGACGAGCTGGAGCAGACCCTGGGCCGCGGCCCGACCGACACCGAGCTCGCGGCGCACCTCGGTCTTCCGGAAGAGGAGATCGCGGAGGGCCGCAAGGCCGCCCACGCGTACTCGACCCGCTCGCTGGACGCCCCGGTGCAGGAGGACGGCGACGCGTACGCGACCACGCCCTCGCTCGGCGAGGAGGAGGCCGCCTACGACCGGATCGAGTGCATGGAGGCGCTCAAGCCGCTGCTGGCCGAGCTGCCCGAGCGCGAGCGCACCCTGCTCTCGCTGCGGTTCGGCGGCGAGCTGACCCAGTCCGAGATCGGCCATGTGCTCGGCCTGTCCCAGATGCACGTGTCCCGGCTGCTCACCCGTACGCTCACGAGGCTCCGGACCGGGCTTCTGACCGACCCCGAGCCGTCGGCGGACCCTGCGCCCCCCAAGCCTTCCAGGGCCCCCACGGATCCGGTGGACACGGCACCTCCACCCACACCGTCTTCCCGCCGCGCGGGTCGCCGCTCGGCGCCGTGCCCCAGCTCCGGGACAGCCGCTGCAGCACGATCAGCCCGTGCCCTCCCGCCCCGTCGCCGGCGCTCCGGCGCCGCCGCGGGGGCTCGGGGTTCCCGTCGCTGACCTCGATCCGCAGCCGTTCGGCGGTACAGCGGAGCACCAGCTCCCTGGGGCCGCCGGCGTGCATGCACGCGTTGGTCACCACCTCGGAGACCAGCAGCAGCACGTCCTCGGCGGCCTCGGCGGCTTCCGCCCGGCCCCGCGCGTCCTCATCCGGCTCTTCCGCCTCTTCCGCCCGGCCCCGCGCGGCCTCATCCGCCCCGCCCCGGAAGTCCTCCGGGGCGGGCCAGTGCCAGTCGGCCAGCGCCTGCCGGGTGAAATCCCGGCAGCGTCCGACCACTCCCGTGGTGGACCCGCCCAGCAAAAGCCGCCGGGTCTGCTCCACGCCCACGTCCACTCCCCTCACCCCCGATCGCCTGCACCCCGCACCCCGGTCGCCCCGATCGCCCGTACCCGCCGCAGTCAGCTGTGCCAGTACGCGTAGTGCTGCTCGGTGATCCGGATGGAGGCCAGGTCCTCGTCCTCGTACTGCCCGGTCTCGAAGTCCGGGCTCGCCTTGATCCGTTCCTTCGTCGCGGCGACGTGCACCGTCTCGTTCACCAGGTCGACGTCCTTCACCAGCCCGGCCGGGATCAGCTTGTGCCGCCCGAAGATCCACGGACCGGTGTCGACCACGATGTACGCGCGGGCGGCCCCGAGGGAGTGCTTGTCGATGTGACCGATGTGCCCGTCCGCCGCGTCCACCCGGAAACCGGACAGATCCGCGTCCACCACATGGCCGCCGCTCCTGGCGTATGCCCACATCTCCGTACCCACCACGGCCTCCAGCGCGCTCGCGTCCCGCGTGCTCGTCGTCAGCTGCGCGCCTACCCGCGAGCCCCGCACCCAATCACCGCAATGGCCACAAGAGGCCCAAGACCCTCATACGCGGCACGGTCGGACTGACAACGTCGGGCAAGACTTCTCGGTGTCCACATCGCGGACGCTTACTCTCGATCCATGAACGCAGATGTCGAGACCGTCAGAACGGCAGACCGGAAGCACGTCTTCCACTCCTGGTCCGCACAGGAGCTCATCGCCCCGCTCCCCGTGGCCGGGGCCGAGGGCTCGTACTTCTGGGACTACGAGGGCAACCGCTACCTGGACTTCAGCAGCGCCCTCGTCTACACCAACATCGGCTACCAGCACCCCAAGGTCGTCGCGGCCGTCCAGGAGCAGGCCGCGAAGATGTGCACGGTCGCGCCCGGCTTCGCCGTGGACGTCCGCTCCGAGGCGGCCCGGCTGATCGCCGAGCGCACCCCCGGCGACCTCGACAAGATCTTCTTCACCAACGGCGGCGCCGAGGCCGTGGAGAACGCCGTCCGCATGGCCCGGCTCCACACCGGCCGCCCCAAGGTGCTGAGCGCCTACCGCTCGTACCACGGCGCGACGACCGGGGCGATCAACCTGACCGGCGACTCCCGGCGCTTCGGCAACGACTCCGCCACCGCGGGCGTCGTCCACTTCTGGGGCCCGTTCCTCTACCGCTCGGCCTTCCACGCCACCACCGAGGCCGAGGAGTGCGAGCGCGCCCTGCGCCACCTGGAGGACACCATCGTCTTCGAGGGGCCGCAGTCCATCGCCGCGATCCTCCTGGAGCCGGTGGTCGGCGCCGCGGGCGTGATCGTGCCCCCGGCCGGCTACCTGCCCGGCGTACGGGAGCTCTGCGACCGCTACGGCATCGTGTTCATCCTCGACGAGGTCATGGTGGGCTTCGGCCGGACCGGCACCTGGTTCGCCGCCGACCACTGGGACGTCACCCCCGACCTGCTCTGCTTCGCCAAGGGCGTGAACAGCGGCTACGTGCCGCTCGGCGGCGTGGCGATCTCCGCCGCCATCGCCGAGACCTTCGCCCGCCGCCCCTACCCCGGCGGCCTGACCTACTCCGGGCACATCCTGGCCTGCGCGGCCGCCGTGGCCACCCTCACCACCATGGCCGAGGAGGGCGTCGTCGAGCAGTCCGCGCGCACCGGCGCCGAGCTGCTCGGCCCGGGCCTGCGCGAGCTGGCCGAGCGGCACCCGTCCGTCGGCGAGGTGCGGGGCCTGGGCACCTTCTGGGCGCTGGAGCTCGTACGGGACCGGGAGACGCGGGAGCCGCTCGTCCCGTACGCGGCCTCGGGCGCCGACAACGCCCCGATGGCCGCCTTCGCCGACGCCTGCAAGAAGGGCGGGCTGTGGCCGCTGGCCGCCGGGAACCGGCTGCACGTCGCGCCCCCGTGCACCATCGGCGCGGCGGACGTGGCGAAGGGCCTGGAGATCCTCGACGGGGCCCTCACGGTCGCGGACACCCATATGGCCTGACACGGCATGGCGGTTGGTACAGTTCCGGGGAGCTGCTCTCGGAGGTTTCGTCCCGTTCCTAACAGGGCGTAAACGTGTTGCAATCCGAAGCAGCACCTACGGACCGGGATGCACGTCAGTCCCGGGGCGGTCCTGGTTCGCGACGAGCCTGGGGACCGAACGGCGGGGGGCGACGCACCAGGATTGGGCTCCGGGGCGGTCGCCGGACGCCGGGCGTACGGATCCATTCATCCGGACCCGTGTACCCGAAGGAATCCAGCGCATGAGCAACCACGTCCTGGGCCAGAACCAGTACGGCAAGGCCGAGAACCGCATCGTCGTCGTGAGCCGCAAGGGCGGCGACGGTTCCTGGCACGAGATCCGCGACCTGAACGTCTCGGTGGCGCTGCGCGGCGAGTTCCGCGACGTCCACCTGACCGGTGACAACACCAACTGCCTGCCGACCGACACCACCAAGAACACGGTGTACGCGTTCGGCAAGGAGCACGGCATCTCCTCGCCCGAGGCCTTCGGCATCGCGCTCGCCAAGCACTTCGTGTCCTCCCAGTCCCCGATCCGCGAGGCGCAGATCCGCATCGAGGAGTTCGCCTGGGAGCGGATCCCCGTCCCGACCCGCAAGGAGCAGCACTCCTTCGTCCGCAAGGGCCAGGAAGTGCGCACCGCGCAGGTCACGTACAGCGAGACCACGGGTCTCCAGGTCATCTCCGGCCTGAAGGACCTGACCGTGATGAACTCGACCAACTCCGAGTTCCACGGCTACATCAAGGACAAGTACACGACCCTGCAGGAGGCGTACGACCGCATCCTGGCCACCAAGGTCACCTCCCGCTGGGCGCACTCGGCCCTCGCCGCCGACGACGCCGAGTACGACTGGGACGGCTCGTACAAGAAGGTCCGCAAGCACATGCTGGAAGCCTTCGCCGAGACCTACTCCCTCTCGCTGCAGCAGACCCTGAACCAGATGGCCGAGCGGGTCCTCGACAACTGCCCGAAGGTCAACGAGGTCCGCCTGAACCTCCCCAACAAGCACCACTTCCTCGTCGACCTGGAGCCCTTCGGCCTCAAGAACGACAACGAGGTCTACTTCGCCGCGGACCGCCCGTACGGTCTGATCGAGGGCACCATCCACCGTGACGGTGTCCAGCCCGTGATCGCGACCAGCGACTGGATCGTGGCCTAAGCCTCCCCGCTTCCGGCCACGGCTGCGGACTCCTCTGCCTCCCCGCAGGGCCCGCCCAGCCGCAGGTTCCACCGCCCCGCACGCCCACTGAGTTCGGTGAGCGTGCGGGGTTTTGCGTCCAGCCGCCAGAAGGCCGCGGCCGGCAGCTCCAGGGCGTGCACGACGGCCGCCCGTACGAAGGACTGCGCGGCGGTGATCCGGTGCGTGCCGGGGGCCAGTCCGTCCAGCCAGCGCCCCGCGCGTCCGACGAGGTCGAGCACCGACTCCCCGCCGGGCGGCGCGTATCCGGGGTCGGTGAGCCAGCTGCGGACCGCGCCGGGGTCCTCGGCGGCGACCTCGTCCAGGGTCCGGCCGGCCCACTCCCCGTATTCGGGGCCGAACCGGTGTTCCCTCATGGCCGCGTCGAGGGGCGGGGTGACCAGCAGAACTCGTACCGAAGAGGGGTTCATAAAGGCAGCGTAAGCGCGGTACGGTCCCGTACGGCACAAACAAACACCCACGACGGGACGGCGGAAGTACCGGTGAGAATCCGGCACGGTCGCGCCACTGTGAAAGTCAGACCCGCCCCCGTCGAAAAGCGCACCACTGACCGGGACGCGTGTTCCCCTGGAGGTACTGCCATGGCCCACTCCGCCGTGCCCTCGACGACCGATGCCCCCGTGCTCGTCGCCCCCATCTCCCTCAAGACCCTCGCCCCCTGGGCCGTCTTCACCGGGGTCCTGATGCTGGTCCTGCTCTACTTCATCGGCGTCGAGCAGGGCGCCACCGCCCTGTTCGAGGGCGAGACCGTCCACGAGTGGCTGCACGACGGCCGCCACCTGCTCGGCTTCCCCTGCCACTGAGTCCGGCCGCTCGGAGAACCAAGGGGACCACTGTGAACCAGGTTTCACCCCGCGCCCTGCTGATCCGGGGCATGCTCGCCGGCCTGCTGGCCGGTGCGGCCGCCTTCCTCGTCGCCTATCTGATCGGTGAGTCGAAGGTGGACGCGGCCATCGCCATCGAGGAGGCCGCCGCCCACGGCCACGACCACGGCGAGGCGGCTCCGGTCAGCCGCGCCCTCCAGTCCACCGCCGGGCTCGGTACCGGTGTCCTGCTGTACGGAGTCGCGCTCGGCGGCATCGCCGCGCTCGTCTTCGCCTTCGCGCTGGGCCGGATCGGCCGTTTCTCGCCGCGCGCGACGGCCGCCCTCACCACGGGCGCGCTGTTCGTGACGGTGACCCTCGTGCCGTTCTTCAAGTACCCGGCGAACCCGCCGGCCGTCGGCGACCCCGAGACCGCGGGCCGGCGTACCGCCCTCTACCTGCTGATGATCGCGCTGAGCGTGCTGCTGGCGGCCGGTGCGGTGATCCTGGGCCGGCGGCTGGCCCCCGTCCTCGGCAACTGGAACGCGAGCGTGGCGGGCGGCGGCGCCTTCGTCGCCGCGGTCACCCTCGCCTACGTCTTCCTGCCCGGCATCAACGAGGTCCCGGCGGACTTCCCCGCCGGCCTCATCTGGCAGTTCCGGCTGGTGTCGCTGGCGATCCAGGCGACCCTGTGGGCGACTTTCGGCCTGGTCTTCGGAGCTCTTGCCGAACGCCTGCTTGTCCCGGCGGCCGCCGCCCGTGAAGCTGGCGGGAAGGCGGTGCAGCCGACGGGTTGACGTCGGCCCTGAGGCGGGGCGGGGAACCGGGACATGACACGTGCGGCGGTAGTGCAGTGGCACGGCTGGACCGGGTCCGCCCCGCTCGGGCTGAACACGGGGATGCTGGCCCTGGTCCCGTTCACCAGCGGGCCGCTGCCGGCGCAGATCGCCGTGATCACGGCCATGGCCGCCCTCGGCGGACTGTTCCGGCACCTCTGGTCCGGGGACTACGGCCACCCCGCCGTGCACATCGCCGCCGCGCTCCTGGGTGCGGCGGCGGTGGCGTTGGTGGCGGTCTGACGCCGGTCCGGCGTTGGGGTCGGTCCGAGTCCGATGGCGGTCCGACCGTGGCCTGACGGCGGTCCGGCGGTGGTGTGACGGCGGTCCGACGGAAGCGGGACCGGGCCCCGGAAGGCTCCTCACCCGTCCGGCGGTACGCCGCCCGGGGTGTCTTCATCCGCCGCCCGGGGGCATCTGGGGACCCGATGGGGATCCCTCCCGGCGTGTCGGGGCACAGCCCCCGCATGATCGGTCCGCGGTACGCACTGACGAAGGCCCTGACGGTGGCCTGCGTGCTGCTGCTCGTCCTCTTCGCCCCCGGTGCCGGCGCCGCCTCCGCGGCCGCGGCCGGAGCGGCGGAGCCCCGGTCCGCCTCCTCCGTGCCCGCC
Organism: Streptomyces sp. NPDC089799; assembly: GCF_040684755.1. Classification (NCBI taxonomy): domain Bacteria; kingdom Bacillati; phylum Actinomycetota; class Actinomycetes; order Kitasatosporales; family Streptomycetaceae; genus Streptomyces; species Streptomyces sp. NPDC089799. Next base: position 28,987 of record NZ_JBFBGR010000030.1, read on the forward strand.
GAGCCCGATCCGTCCGCGGATCCGGAACCGCGGGCGGCGCTGCGCCCGGCCGCCCGCGGGACGCCGGCCGGCCGGCTGCCCGCACCGGGCGCGCGGACGGACGCGGCTCCGGCCGCGCGCGGCCTCCCGGGCGGACCGGACACCCGGAGGGAGCCGGGCGGAGCCCGGCCGGCGGTGGTTCGGAGCGTGGTGCTGCGCTGCTGAGGGTGCCGAGCAGCGGAGAACCACCCACCGACACCAGCCGACACCCGAGGTGCCGTCATGCCCATCGACCCCTTCGCGGCCCTGAACGCCATGCTCCGCGCCGAGGCCGCGCGCTTCTCCCCGCCCCCGCCCCCGCCCGCGCCCGCCTCCCCGGCCGCCTCCTCGCCGCAGCGGCGGACGGCGGAACCGGACCGGCAGCGGACGCCCGAGCAGACGGACGAGCAGCCGGAGTCCGGCACCGCGCCGGTTCCGTACGAAGCGCACTGACGCGAACGCCGGTTCCCGTGCCGCACGGGCACGGGAACCGGCGTCTGCGCACGGCCGGGCCGGAGGATCAGGGCTCGCGGACGTGGTAGCGGTAGAAGGCCACCGCGCCGACGAAAGCGCCGGTCAGCAGCCCGATCACGGTCGAGCTCAGGATGCTGTCCCCGGTGAGGCTGTACAGGTACCCCATGGCGATGCCCGCGAAGGCGCCGTACGCGGCGGCGCGCAGTTCCTGGGGGACCCTCCTGTCCATCCGGTCCAGGGCGAACAGGGCACCCGCGAAGATCACGCCGCACAGGATTCCGTAGAAGACGTTGGCGGCGTCGACGGGACCCATCTGGCGCTTCATGAAGGCCGCGTAGACGCCGTAGACGAGGCCCAGCAGCAGCGGGCCGGCGTACGCGCTCGTTCTCAGGTGCTGCCGCTCCGCCGCGTGCCGCCGCGGTGCGGTGGGTGCCGCTTGTGCCATGACGGGGCTCCTTCCCTCTCCCCCGTCATCAAGGGCACACCCGGCGCCCGCACCGGGCAACTTGGATCACCGCGGTGCGGTGGGGCCGGGCGGGGCGCGGATCAGCCGCGGACGGCGACCGCGTCCATCTCGAAGAGCATCCCGGGCAGGGCCAGGGAGGCCACCCCGATCAGGGTCTGCGCGGGCAGTTCGGTGCCCCAGGTGGCGTGCAGGTGCCTGAGGAGCACCTCCAGCTTCTCCATGTCGTGCCCGACCACGTACGTGCCGATGCGGACCACGTCGGACGGGCCGAGGCCGGCCGCCTCCAGGGCGGTGCGGAGGTTGGCGAAGGTCTGCTCGACCTGCGCCTCGAAGTCCTCGGAGACCACGTGGCCCTCGGCGTCCGAGCCGTACTGCCCGGCTATGAAGACCTGCTCGCCGGGGGCGGAGACCACGTGGCTGTAGCCGAAGCCGGTGGGGTTGTGGAGACCTGCCGGGTTGATGATGCTGCGCGTCATTGCGAACTCCTCGGTGTCTTCCGTAGGTGCTGCCTGGAGGTGCTGCCTGGAGGTGCTGCCTGAAGGTGCTGTCCGAAGGCGTCGTGCTACCGGCCGGCCGCGAGCCAGGCGCGCAGTCGTTCGGGGGCCTCGGGGGCCTGCCGTTCCGCCTGCTGCCGGATCTCGTCGAGGGTCTGCGCGGCCAGTTCGCGGCGCCAGGCCAGTTCGGCCCGGTTCATGGCGTGGGCGATGGCGCAGTCGGCCGTGTAGGAGGCGGCCGGGCCCCCGCCGGGGCCCTGCTGCCGGATCTCGGCGCAGCGGAACGCCTCCTCGGCTCCCTCGACCGCGGCGACCACGTCCATGAGCGAGATGCGGTCCAGCGGGCGGGCGAGCCGGAAGCCGCCCTTCGGGCCCGGGGTGGACGTGACGATGCCCGCCCGGGCCAGTGCCTGCAGCTGCTTGTTCAGGTAGGCCGGGGGCAGCTCGTGCCAGGCGGCCAGGCGCGCCGCCGAGACGGCCCGGTCCCCGCTCCAGGCCAGGTTCACGCAGCTGTGCAGGGCCCACTCGACGCCCTCGCTCATCTTCATAATCTGGATATTAGCTATCCAGATTATGAAGATCAAGCCCTGCGGGCACCCGCTCGCAGCACCACCGGTCGCGGCACGCCCGGGCCCTGCCGTTCCCTGGTGACGTGCGCACCTTCGTCTCGGCCGTCCTCGTCGCGCTCATGGCGCTCCTCGTGCCGCTGAGCGCCGTCGCGTACTGGGCCGACCGCGAGCTGGGCGACGTCGACCGCTACACCGCCGCCATGTCCCCGCTCGCCCGGGACCCCGCCGTCCAGGACGTGGTCGTCACCCAGGCGACCCGGGCGATCTCCGGGCAGATCGACGCCGGGCCGTTCCAGGGCGGGGTGGAGAGCCTGCTCACCGACGCCCTGCACTCCTTCACCGGCACCCCCGCCTACCGGGCCGCCTGGGACGCCGCCAACCGGGCCGCGCACGACGCCTTCCTCAAGGCGCTCACCACCGGCGAGGGCAACGCCGTCACCCTCGACCTCGCCCCGGTCGTCCAGCAGATCAAGGGCCGGCTGGTGGCCGACGGGGTGCCGTTCGCCGACCGCATCCCCGTGATGCACACCCAGATCGAGGTCGTCGAGTACGACAACCTCGGCGCGTTCCGGAGGGTCTTCCGCATGCTGCAGATCGCCGGCATCTGGCTGCCCGTGCTGACCCTGCTGCTCGCCGCCGGAGCGGTGGCGGTCGCCGTCCACCGGCGGCGCGCGGTCCTGGCCACCGGGCTGGGCCTGGCCGTGGGGGCGGTTCTGCTGTGGACCGCGGTGCTGGTCTGCCGCCACATGGTCCTGCGCGACCTGCCGGCCGGCGTGGACCGCCCGGCGGCCGAGGCCGTGTACGACGCGCTGACCGCGTTCCTGCGCACCACCGCCTGGGTGGTGCTGGCGGCCGGACTCGCCGTGGCGCTCGCCGCCTGGCTGACGGGCCGCCTGCGCCGCACCCGCGGCCGCCCCGGCACCCCATAAGCTCGGATCGTCCGCAGAAGGGGCAGAAGGACCGCTTCACGAGCGATGACGCCGAAACCGCATGGAAACGGCGTACAAGCGGCACAGGAACGGCACGGAAAGGGCATGACCACGGAACCGATACCGACTCCGCCGGGGGCCGGTGCCCCGGGGCCCGGAAAGGACCGGCACCGCCGCAGTGCGCTCGCCCCGCCCGGATGGCTGCTCAAGGGGCTGCGCCCGAGCTCCGCGCCGGTGCCCTGGGCCGCGGCGGTACGGGCCGGTGTCGCCCTGGCCGCACCGCTGGCCGCCGGTTTCGCCCTGGACGAGCCCGAGTACGGCGCGCTCGTCTCCATGGGCGCCCTGTCCGGGGTGATCGGCGACACCGCCGACGCGTACCGGATGCGGATCCTGAACATCGCCGTGCCGCAGCTGTTCGGCGCGGCCGGAGTGGCCCTGGGCGCCCTGGTGTACGGCCGGGGCTGGGTGGCCGTCGGCGCGCTCACCCTGGTCGCGCTGGTCTCCGGGATGATCTCCACGATCGGTACGGTCGCCTCCGTCGCGGGACTGCTGCTCCTGCTCAACGCCGTGGTCGGGGCCGGCATCCCGCTGCCGGAGCCCTGGTGGACCGCGCCGGTGCTGCTCGCCGCCGGCGGGCTGTTCGTCCTGCTGCTCACCCTGCTGGGCTGGCCGCTGCGCGGGCGGCAGCCCGAGCGGGCCGCGGTGGCGGCGACGTACCGCTCGCTGGCCGGACTGCTGGAGGCCGCGGGCGGGCCGCCCGCCGCGTACGAGGAGCACCGGCACGCCGTCACCCAGGCGCTCGACCAGGCGTACGACCTGCTGCTGGGCCGGCGGGCCCGGGTGCACGGCCAGAACCCCTCGCTGTCGCGGATGCTGGCCCGGCTCAACGCCGTCATCCCGCTGGTCGAGGCGGCGCCCGCCGCGCACCTGCGCCGCCGGCCGCTGCCGCCGGAGATCCCCGCGGCGGTACGGCGGCTCGCCGAGGCCGTGGAGTCGGAGCGCGCCGAGCGGGTGGTCCTGGACCTGCCCGAGCCGCCGGAGGGCGTCCAGGCCGCGCGGGCCATCGACACCGGGCTGCGGCACGCGGCCGAGGTCATCGCCGAACGGGACCCCTACCGGCACAACATCGACGACCGGCTCGGCCGGCCGGCCGCCCTGCGGATCCGGGTGCGCCGGGCGGCCCGCGCGGTGCTCTTCTCCGGTGCCTCCTGGCGCTACGGCCTGCGCCTGGCCCTGTGCATCGGGCTCGCCCAGGCGCTGGTGTCGGTGGTCGAGGTCGAGCACTCGTACTGGGTGCCGCTGACGGTGACCTTCGTCCTCAAGCCCGACTTCGGGTCGGTGTTCTCCCGCGCGGTGCTGCGCGCGCTGGGCACGGCCGGCGGGCTGGTGATCGCGGCGGCGGTGCTGGGCGAGGTGCCGCGCGGCTGGTGGGACGTGCCGGTGATGCTCGTGCTGGGGGCGCTGATCCCGGCCTTCTCGGTGAAGGGGTACGCCTTCCAGACCGCGGCGATCACCCCGGTCATCCTGCTGCTGTCCGACCTGCTGAACCATGCCGGATTCGACCTGATCCGCCCGCGGCTGCTGGACAGCCTGATCGGCTGCGGGATCGTGCTCGTGGCCGGCTACCTGCTGTGGCCGGAGAGCTGGCACACCCGGATCGGGGACCGGCTGGCGGACGCGGTCGACGACGCGGCGCGGTACGTGGAACGGGCCTTCGGGCCGCTGCCGGCCCGCGCCGGGGCCGACGGCGCCCCTGCCGACCCGCAGTCGGCCCTGCGGGCGGCCCGCACGGCCCGGCTGCAGGCCCGGCGGCGGATCTACCGCGACCTGTCGTCCGTCCGCTGCGAGTTCCAGCGGGCGCTGACGGAGCCGCCGCCGACGGGGGCGCGGGCGGCCGCCTGGTGGCCGCTGGTGGTGGCGGTGGAGCGGATCGTGGACGCGACGACGGCGGCCCGGGTCCGGGTGAACCACGGCGCGTCGGCGCCGGCGGCCGACGAGGTCACCGCCGTGGTGACCGAGCTGCACGGCCTCGCCGACGGCATCCGCCACAGCTCCGAGCCGTACGCGGTGCGGGCCGCCCTGGACACCCGCGAGCCGGGCGTCCTCTCGCCCCTCCGCCAGGAGGTGGCCGCCGCCCGCGCCATCACGTCCCCGACGTGACGGCGCGGTGACTGCACCATGACGGCGCCCCGGCGCGGCCGGGTGGGCCGCGCCGGGGCGCAGGTGTGTCGGACGTCCTGTGTCGGACGCCGGGTGTCGGACGCCGGGTGTCAGACGCCGATGTTGCGGCCGTCCTTGCGCCAGACGCTCACGACCGCCGGGCGGACGATCTTGCCCGGTCCGTCGGGCCACACCGACTGCGGGTTCTCGACGGAGGCGCCGTCGATCTCGCCCGGGTGCTGGACCGACACCAGGACGCGCTTGTCCTGGACCAGCGGGCCGCAGGTCTCGGCGCCGCGCGGGACGGTCAGGAACTGCTTCAGCTCGCCGCGGCGGTCACCGCTGACCGCGACGCCGAACAGGCCGTCGTGCGAGCCGAGCTGGTTGCCGTCGGTGGAGATCCACAGGTTGCCGTGCGGGTCGAAGGCCACGTTGTCCGGGCAGGAGATCGGGCTGACCTTGTCCTTCGGGAAGCCCGCGAAGTAGGTGGCGGGGTCGGACGGGTCACCGGCGACCAGGAACAGGCGCCAGGCGAAGGCGTCGCCGGCCGGGTCGTCGAAGCTCTCGGCGAGCTCCAGGATCTGGCCGTGCTTGTTGGCGTTGCGCGGGTTGGCCTCGTCGGCGGCGGGCGAGCCGGCGGTGCCGCGCTTGGTGTTGTTGGTCAGCGCGATGTAGACGCGGCCGGTGCGCGGCGAGGGCTCGACGTCCTCGGGGCGGTCCATCTTGGTGGCGCCCACCTTGTCGGCGGCCTGGCGCGTGAAGACGTACACCTCCTCGGCGGTGAAGCCCTCGACGTGCGAGACGTTGCCGGTGGCGAGCGGGATCCACTGGCCGGTGCCGTCGAACTGGCCGTCCGAGGGGTACGTGCCGCTGCCGTCGATCTGGTCGGCCGGGGAGTCGCCGGTCAGCTTGGCGACGTAGAGGGTGCCCTCGTCGAGCAGCGTGAGGTTGTGCTCCTTGGCGGCGCGGGTGTTGCCCTTCATCATCCGCTTGGCAGAGACGAACTTGTAGAAGTAGTCGAAGCGCTCGTCGTCGCCCATGTAGACGACCGGACGGCCGTCCTCGGTGAGCCGGGGCTGCGCGGCCTCGTGCTTGAAGCGGCCCAGCGCGGTGCGCTTGCGCGGCACGGAGTTCGGGTCGTACGGGTCGAGCTCGACGACCCAGCCGAAGCGGTTGGACTCGTTGGGCTCCTGGGCGACGTCGAAGCGCTTGTCGAAACGCTCCCACTTGCGCTCGGAGGCGGCGCCGGTGATGCCGTAGCGCTTGAGGCGGGCGGCCTGGACGGGCTCGGTGACGGAGCCGCCGTTGGCGAAGTACTGGTTGAAGTTCTCCTCGCCGTGGAGGGTGGTGCCCCACGGGGTGGTGCCGCCGGCGCAGTTGTTGAGGGTGCCGAGCACCTTGGTGCCGGACGGGTCGACGGAGGTCTTCAGCAGGGCGCTGCCGGCGGCCGGGCCGGTCAGGCGGAACTCGCTGGTCGTGTGCAGGCGGCGGTTGAGCTGGTGGCGGCTGACCGCGGTGAGCTTGCCGCTGCGGTGGTCCTCCTGGACGACGACCACGGACAGGCCGTGCGCGGCCCAGGCGATCTCGACCTGCTCCTTGGTCGGGTTCGCAGGGTCGTACCCCTTGAACATCAGGTTCTCGTCGGTGTACTCGTGGTTGGCGACGAGCAGCTGCTGGCGCTCGTAGCCACTGCCGTACGGGAGCAGGCTGAGGAAGTCGTTGTTGTAGCCGAACTGACCGGCCTGGGCGGCGGCGGTCTGCTTGTCGGCGTTGAAGCCCGGGGCGCCCTTGACGATCGGGTCGCCCCACTTGATGACCACGTTCTGCGCGTAGCCCTCGGGGATGGTGACCTGGTCTGCGGTGTTCGGGGCGACCGGGGTGAAGCGGAGGCCGCGGGCGGCCTGCCCGGCGGAGTCGGCGCCGGCGGCGGCCGCGTCGCCCTCGGCGGCAACGGCCGTGCCACCGCTCTGGCTCAGCGCGATGGAGCTGCCGACGGCACCGGCGACGGTGACCACGGCGGCGGCGCGCATCATGGAGCGGCGGGAGTACGCCTTGGCTATGACATCGCCGGCGTACTCGTTGTCGCTGGTGTTGGGAACCTCGTGGAAGCATGCGTCACCGCAGCGGTAACGGCAGGTGAGGGCAGAACGGTTGCCCGCGTGATTGTTGGACAAAAGGGGCAGCAGCTTGCGCACGACGACGTCCTCCGGGTAGGTACACGGCGACGCCCCCTGCGCCGACACCGTGTCGGAACGAATCCAGCCGTGACGGTAAGAGGGTGTTGCGCCTCTACGGCAGCACGTGGGTGAACGCCACGTGAACGCGACAGGTCAGAGCGGGAGTTCACTCCTGCGGCCCCAGGACCCGTACGGCAGGCACCCCGAAAGGGCGCCCCTCCCGAGGTTCCAGCCAAGGGGCCGATAACCTTACGTGTCCACTGTGGGCAGGGATCTTCCGCGCAGGACGGACAAATGACGCACGCTAATCATGCGAAAGGCTCGCCCATGGGTATTCGGAGCTTGTTGCGCAAGGTGTTCGGCCGCTCCTCGGAGCCGGTTCCGGAGACCCCTACCGATGCCACTGCCACCCAGCAGCCCGCCCTTCCGGCGCAGGCAGCCGAGCGGACGCCGATGGACGCGGCGGAAGCGCTGGTGGCTGCGTCCTTCGACAACCCCACCGTCCCTCCGCAGTCCGCTCCGCGCGACCGCGGCACCCTTCTGACCGCCCCGGCACCCACGCCGGACCCGACCGTGCCGGAAGCGCGCCGCGAGGCGGCTCCGGCGCAGGCGAAGCCGGTCGATTCGACCGATTCCGCCGATTCTGCCGATTCGGCTGCGCCGGCTGAGCCCGTGGCGGAGCCGGCGCCGGAGCCCGCCGCCGATGCGGTCGAGCCCGAAGCTGCTGCCGTCGAGGCGGAAGCCGAGCCGACCGCCGTCGAGGCCGTTGCCGAGCAGGCCGCCGCCGAGGCCGTTGCCGAGCCGGCCGCCACCCAGGCCGAGCCCGCTGCCGAGCCGGTCGCCGTGCCGGAGCCGGTTGCCGAGGCCGAGCCGCAGGAGGCCGCCGCCGAGGCTCCGGCGCAGGCCGAAGCCGCCGAGCCCGTCGAGGCACAGGCCGAGGTGGCCGAGCCCGAGGCGGCTGCCGCCGAGGCCGCACCCGATGCGGTCGAGCCCGAGGCCGCTGCCGACGAGGCGGAAGCCGAGCCGGCCGCCGCCGAGGCCATTGCCGAGCCGGTCGCCGCACAGGCGGAGGAAGCCACTCCCGAGCCCGTCGCCGCACAGGCCGAGGAAGCCGCTCCCGAGGTCGAGCCGGAGCCCCAGGCCGCCGAGGCGCCCGAGGCAGAGGTCGAGGCCGTGCCGGAGCCCGTTGCCGCGGCGGAGCCGCAGGACACCGCCGTCGCCGAGGCTCCGGCGGAGGCCGAAGCCGCCCCTGAGCCCGTCGCAGCCGAGGCCGAGCCCGCGGTGCAGGCCGATGAGCCGGAGGCCGCCCCCGAGCCGGTCGCCGCAGCGGCGGCCGACACCCCTGCCGAGCCGCAGGCCGATGAGCCGGAGGCGGCCCCCGAGCCCGTCGCCGCGCAGGCCGAGGACGTCCCCGCCGAGCCGGCCGACGTGGCGGCGGAGGCCGGCCCCGCGGTGGCGCTCGCCGCCGTGAAGCGGCGTGCGCCCGGGATCGCCGGGCCGTACAAGGCCGCCGGGCAGGTGCTGCGCGGCAAGGGCCGGGCGGGTGCCCGGGCCAAGGTGTACCTGGTGCTGGACCGGTCCGGCTCCATGCGCCCCTTCTACAAGGACGGCAGCGCCCAGCACCTCGCCGACCACGCGCTCGCCCTGGCCGCGCACCTCGACGAGGACGCCACCGTCCACACCGTGTTCTTCTCCACGGAGGTCGACGGCACCGCCGACCTCACCCTCGACGACAGCGAGGGCTGGGTGGAGCGCACCCACGCCGAGCTCGGGCGGATGGGCCGCACCAGCTACCACCGCGCCGTCGAGGCCGTCGTGGAGCACTACGAGAAGTCGCAGTACGAGGGCCCGGCGTACGTCGTGTTCCAGACGGACGGCGCTCCCGACAGCCGCCAGCCGGCCAAGCAGGCACTCGCCGACGCGGCCGCGCACGACATCCACTGGCAGTTCGTCGCCTTCGGCGACACCGACAACAAGGCGTTCGACTTCCTCCGGAAGCTGGACGCCCCCAACGCCGGCTTCTTCCACGCCGGCCCCGCCCCGGCCGAACTGACCTCGGCCGCCCTCCTCAAGGGCGTCCTCGACCGGTTCTGAACACCCACGGCCGTGCCGGCCCCGTCACCCGGGGGCGGCACGGCCGGTCAGGCGGTCAGCCGGTCGACCCGGCAGCCGCTCAGCGGACCCACGCCTTCAGCGGCTCGGTGTCCAGCTCCATCCCGACCGGGTCCGGCAGGGTCACCGTCTTCCCGAAGGCCGCCGTCTCGGCCCGGCCGTACTTGCCGCCCTCCGGCTCGCTGTAGACCGTGACCTCGCAGACCTCCCGGTCGATCAGCAGGTAGACCGGGATCTCCGCCTGGGCGTACGCCACCGGCTTCTCCTGCCGGTCCCTCTGGTCGGTGTCACTGTCGTACGAGGTCACCTCGACCACCATGAGCACGTCGTCAGGGCTCGCCCATTCCCCCTGCCCGGCGAACGCCCCGCTCGGGGCCAGCGTGCCGTCCGGCCTCGCGTTGCCCTTGCGGTAGGACTCGACGCGCAGTCCCCGTTCGGCATAGAGCCACCAGTTCTGGTCGGCCTGGATGCACCTTCGGGTCAACCACTCGATGATCGTGTCGTGGTCGCCGTCCGGCATGGCCTTTTCCCTCACCTTTCCGTTGATGAACTCCAGGCGAAGGGATTCCTCCACCCGATCTCCGTATCGGGCCAGTTCCTCGAACTGGTCCTGCCGCAAGGCGCCCGCGCGCTCCTCGACAACGCCCACGACGGCCTCCTCCGGGATCGGTGGTGCTTTCCACGGTACGTGGTCACCGACCCACTCGGCGGGTTTCACCGACAGCTTCGTCATGGCGGGCAGCCAAGCACGCGAAAGGGCCCGGGATCCGCAGATCCCGGGCCCTTTCACCCACGCGGGTACGTGCCCGCGGAATATGCCAAAAGGCTGGTGCGTCAGCGCGCGGCGTCCGGGTGGACCGCCTCGGCGACCGGCTTGGCGTCGGACGGCTTCGCGTCCGCGCCCTTGACCTCGACCGGCTTGCGCAGCGAGATGTTCAGCTCGCGCAGGCGGGCCTCCTCCAGCACCGTCGGCGCGCCCATCATCAGGTCCTGGGCGTTGCCGTTGAGCGGGAAGGCGATGGTCTCGCGGATGTTCGGCTCGTCGGCCAGCAGCATCACGATGCGGTCGACGCCCGGAGCGATGCCGCCGTGCGGCGGGGCGCCGAGGCGGAACGCGCGCAGCATGCCCGCGAACTCGCGCTCCACGGTCTCCGCCTCGTAACCGGCGATCTCGAACGCCTTCAGCATGACGTCCGGCTCGTGGTTGCGGATGGCGCCGGAGGACAGCTCGATGCCGTTGCAGACGATGTCGTACTGCCACGCCAGGATGTCCAGCGGGTCCTTCTCCTCCAGGTCCTTCATGCCGCCCTGCGGCATGGAGAACGGGTTGTGGGAGAAGTCGATCCGGCCGGTCTCCTCGTCCCGCTCGTACATCGGGAAGTCGACGATCCAGCAGAACCGGAAGACGTTCTCCTCGAAGTGGCCGGCGCGCTTGGCGGCCTCGACCCGGACCGGGCCCATGATCTTGGAGACCTCGTCGAACTCGCCCGCGCCGAAGAACACGGCGTGGCCGGCCGCCAGACCCAGACGCTCGGTCAGGACCTTGACGTTCTCCTCGGTGAGGAACTTGGCGATCGGACCGGTCAGCGTGCCGTCCTCGCCGACGCGGACCCAGGCCAGGCCCTTCGCGCCGAGCGAGACCGCGTAGTCGCCGAGGCCGTCGAAGAACTTGCGCGGCTGGGCGGCGGTGTCCGGCACCGGCAGGGCGCGGACGTGCTTGCCCGCGAACGCCTTGAACTCCGAGCCCTCGAAGACGTCGGTGATGTCGACGAGCTCCAGCTTGGCGCGCAGGTCCGGCTTGTCGTTGCCGTACTTGAGCATCGACTCGCGGAAGGGGATCCGCGGGAACGGGGAGGTGACCTCGCGGCCGTTGCCGAACTCGGTGAAGAGCTCGGTCATCAGCTTCTCGATCGGCTGGAAGACGTCCTCCTGCTCGACGAAGGACATCTCCACGTCGAGCTGGTAGAACTCGCCCGGCGAACGGTCGGCGCGGGCGTCCTCGTCGCGGAAGCAGGGCGCGATCTGGAAGTAGCGGTCGAAGCCGGAGATCATCAGCAGCTGCTTGAACTGCTGCGGGGCCTGCGGCAGCGCGTAGAACTTGCCCGGGTTCAGCCGGGACGGGACCACGAAGTCGCGCGCGCCCTCGGGGGAGGTCGCGGTCAGGATCGGGGTCGCCATCTCGTTGAAGCCGAGGGCCACCATCTTGTGGCGGATCGAGGCGATCACGGCCGAGCGCAGCATGATGTTGCGGTGCATGCGCTCGCGGCGCAGGTCGAGGAAGCGGTACTCCAGGCGGCGCTCTTCGTTCACACCGTCGTCGGTGTTGATCGTGAAGGGCAGCGGGGCGGCCGCACCGAGCACCTCGACCTCGGCGGCCTCGATCTCGATCTCGCCGGTGGGGAGCTCGCCGTTGATGTTCTCCGCGCCGCGGGAGACGACCTTGCCGTCGACCCGGACCACGGTCTCCTTGGAGAGCTTGTCCAGGACGGCGGCGGCGGCGGTGCCGGGACGGGCGACGAGCTGCGTGATGCCGTAGTGGTCGCGCAGATCGATGAAGAGGATGCCGCCCAGGTCTCGACGATTGTGCAGCCAGCCGCTCAGCCGGACGTCGGCGCCGACGTCAGAGGCACGGAGCTCGCCGCAGGTGTGGGACCTGTACCGATGCATCATTCATCCAGTTCTTCGCGATAGCAGGTGGGATACAACCCCACCAAGGTTACCGTCCGGGTCGGGACGGGGCCGCCGACGGACCTGCCCCTGTGGACGACCGGTCCCGTGGACGACCGGTCCCGTGCACGACGGGACGGGTCCTGTGGACAACGGGCCACTCGCGCCGACGACCTGTAAAGATGACGGAATGCGCACCGAGGACGTCCTGGCCGCCACCGCGACGGGCATGTGGCGCTGGGACAACGCCTCCGGGATCGTGACCCTCGACGGCGAAGCCGCCCGGCTGCTCGGCCTGCCCGCCGCGCACGTCGACCTGCCCGAGGTCGCCGTGCGCTCCCGCTTCCATCCGGTGGACTGGAACGAGATCAACGGCATCGTGAACCTCGCGGTCGCCGAGGGCACCCTCGCCGAGGCCCTGCTCCGGGTGATGGACGGGGACGGCCGGGTGCTGCGCACCGTGCGCAGCCGCTCCAAGCCGCTGGAGAACGTCACCGCGGACGGCCGTACGGACTACCAGCTGATCGGCACCCTCCAGGAGATCGCCGCACCGCAGCCCGGCACCGCCGCCGCGCACACCACCGTCACCGGCGACTGGCGGCGCTCCCGGGAGGCGTTCCTGCTGGACGCCGGGCGGGCACTGGCCGAAGCCCGCTCCACCGCCGAGGTGCTGCGGGTCGCGGCCTCGCTGTCCATGCCGGGGTTCACCCCGGACGGGCTCGCGGTGTTCGGGGCGGCCGGCGACCGGCTGTCGATCATCGGGCACCACGGGCACAACCCCGGGGACGAGGGCCCGTTCACCGAGATGCCGCTGGACACGGACTACCCGGCCGCCGAGGTCGTCCGCACCGGACGGGCCGTCTACCTGCCCAGCCCCGAGGAGTACGAGCGCCGCTATCCGGCCGCCTGGCCGCTCGCCCGCGGCTTCGGCCGGTCCTCCTGGGCCTTCGTACCGCTGATCGTGGCCGGGCGGACCATGGGAGCCTGGATGGCCGCCTTCCGGCACCCGGTGTCCTTCTCCCCCGACGAGCGGTCCGTGCTGACCACCGTCGCCCGGATGCTCGCCCAGGCCCTCCAGCGGGCCGGCGTGGCCGAGTCCGAGAGGGAGCTCACCACCGGCCTGCAGCGGTCGATGATGCCCACGCTCGGCCCGGAGATCCCCGGGATGGCGGTGGCCGCGCGGTACGTGCCCACCGGCGGCGGCCTCCAGGTCGGCGGCGACTGGTACGACATGATCCCGCTGCCGTCGGGCCGGTTCGCGCTGGTCATCGGCGACGTGCAGGGGCACGACGTACGGGCGGCCGGGCTGATGGGCCAGCTCCGGATCGCGGTGCGGGCGTACGCCTCGGAGGGCCACCGTCCGGACGCGGTGCTCTCCCGCGCCTCCCGCTTCCTCTCCGGGCTGACCGACTCCTACGGCGCGTACGGCGCCACCCCGGGCGCCTCGGGCCCGTCCCGTACGCCGGGCACGGGCGGCAGGGACGCGGACGGGGACGAGGAGCTCTCCGGCCCGCGCTTCGCCACCTGCCTGTACGTCGAGTGCGACCCGGAGACCGGCACGCTGGATGTGGCCCGGGCCGGCCACCCCGACCCGGCGGTCCGGATGGCCGACGGGACGGTGCTGATGCGGCCCACCGCGGGCGGCCTCCCGCTGGGCATCGTCCCCGACACCGACTACCCCACGACCCGTTTCACCCTCGAACCGGGCGAGACGATGATCCTGTGCACCGACGGGCTCATCGAGACCGGCGGACACGACCTGGACACCGGCTGGGCCCGGCTGAGGGCCGTCCTGGAGTCCCGGCCGCCGGAGGGCGGCATGGACCTGGAGAAGCTCGCCGACCTGCTGGTCTCCGCCGTGCACGGCCCGTCCTCGCACCACACCACCGGCCCGCTGGCGGACCGCCGCGAGGACGACATAGCCCTGGTGCTGCTCTGCCGGGAGGGACCGGGCGCCGACTGCGGCAGTACGCCCGCCCACCCGGTGCGGCCCGCCCGCCGCACGGTACTGACGGTGGCCCAGGCCGAACCGCAGCGCATCGCCGGCGCCCGCCGCCAGGTGCGCGAGCTGCTGCACGACTGGGCGGACGCCGACCAGGTGGACTCGGCGGTGCTGCTGGTCTCGGAGATGCTCGCCAACGTGCTGACGCACACCGACGGGGACGCCCTGCTGGTCGCAGAGGCGGCCGGCGAGCTCGGTGCGCGCAGGTTCCGGGTCGAGGTCGCGGACTCCAGCGACGAACTGCCGCACAAGCGGCACCCGGGCGAAATGGCCTCCAGCGGACGCGGCGTGCTGCTGATGGAGATGCTCGCCGACCGCTGGGGCGTGGATCCGCGCGGCGCGGGCAAGTCCATCTGGTTCGAGCTGCACGAGCAGGCGAAGCCCGCCTCCGACTGACCGGGGGCCGGGAGGGCGCGCATGGTTGGATGACGCCGTGTCGATCTCCCTCCTCCCCGAACCGGTCCGGCGGCTCGCCGCCTGGTGCGCCGTCTTCCTCCTCGTCACCGGCGTGGCGGCGGTGCTGATCTGGCTGTGCGTCGTCTTCAAGGCCGCCGTCACGCCCGCGCTGCTCGCGCTGCTCGGCACGGCCCTGCTCGGCCCGATGCACCGGCGGCTGATCCGGATGCGGGTGAACCGTTCCCTCGCCGCCGCGCTGACCTGCCTGGCCGTCGTCGCCCTGGTCGGCGGCGCCGCGTACGCCGTGGGTGTGGCCCTGGTGCAGACGGGCGACGAGATCGTGGACTCGCTGCGCAAGGCCGGCCGGGACATCGCCGAGCACTTCGGGGCGGCCGGCACCTCCCTGGAGGACCTCGCGAAGAACTCCCGTGACCTGCTCTCGAAGTTCGGCGGCACCGCCGCCTCGGGCGTGATCACCGGGCTGAGCGTGGTCGGCCAGATGTTCGCGACGGCGCTGCTGGCGATGGTGCTGGTGTTCTTCTTCCTGCGCGACTCGCACCGGGCCGCCGGGACCCTGCGCTCCATGGTGCCCAGCCACTCCGGGGACATGATCGAGGCGATGGGCCGCCGGGCCTACGAGGCCGTCGAGGGCTTCATGCGCGGCACGACCTTCATCGCGCTGATCGACGCCGTCCTCATCACGGCGGGCCTGCTCGTGCTCAGGGTGCCCGGAGCGGTCGGCCTGGGCGCGCTGGTCTTCGTGACCGCGTACATCCCCTACCTCGGCGCCTTCCTCTCCGGCGCGGTCGCGGTCCTGGTGGCCTTCGCCGACGGCGGCTGGACGGTCGGCCTGTGGGCGCTGGGCGTGGTCCTGGCCGTGCAGGTCATCGAGGGGAACATACTGCAGCCGGTCGTCCAGAGCCGGACCGTGCAGATGCACCCGGCCGCGGTGATGCTCACGATCACCGCGGGGGCCAGCATCGCCGGGATCCTGGGCATGCTGCTCGCCGTACCGCTGACGGCCGCGGCCTTCGGCGTCCTGTCGGAACTCCGGGCCCGCTACGCCCGCCCGCAGTCCGGACCCGGGACCGAGCCCGGGACCGATGCCGGGACCGAGCCCGAGCCCGCACCGCAGGTCTGACGGCACGGGGCCGGGGGTGTCCCCCGGCCCCGCCCGTCACCTGTCACCGTTCACCCGTACCCGTCACCCGCCGCCTGTCACTCGTTCTCGGACTCGGCCTCGCCGGTTCCGCGGTGGCCCAGTCCGGTCCGCTCGGTGGTCGGGATCCGGCCCAGCCGGCCGGCCTGGAAGTCCTCGAAGGCCTGCTGGAGTTCGGCCTGGCTGTTCATCACGAACGGCCCGTAGTGCGCCATCGGCTCCCGGATCGGGCGGCCGCCCAGCAGCACCACTTCGAGGGCGGGGGTGTGGGAGTCCTGCGACTCGTCCGCCCGTACGGTCAGCGAGCCGCCCTCGCCGAAGACGGCGGTCTGGCCGGTGTGCACCGGCCGCCGCTCGGCGCCGACCGAGCCGCGCCCGGCCAGGACGTACGCGAGTCCGTTGAAGTCCTCCCGCCAGGGCAGGGTGATCTGCGCGCCCGGGGTGACGGTCGCGTGGATCATCGTGATCGGCGTGTGGGTGATGCCGGGGCCGTGGTGCCCGTCCAGCTCGCCGGCGATCACGCGGAGCAGCGCGCCGCCGTCGGGGGTGCTGAGCAGCTGGACCCGGCCGCCGCCGATGTCCTGGTAGCGCGGGGGCATCATCTTGTCGGAGGCCGGCAGGTTCACCCACAGCTGGAGGCCGTGGAACAGGCCGCCGGACACGACCAGGGCCTCCGGCGGGGCCTCGATGTGCAGCAGGCCGGCGCCCGCGGTCATCCACTGCGTGTCGCCGCCGTTGATGACGCCGCCGCCGCCGTTGGAGTCCTGGTGCACGAAGGTGCCGTCGATCAGGTACGTGACCGTCTCGAAGCCCCGGTGCGGGTGCCACGGCGTGCCCTTGGGCTCGCCCGGCGCGTACTCCACCTCGCCCATCTGGTCCATCATGATGAACGGGTCGAGGTACTGGTAGTTGATCCCGGCGAAGGCCCGGCGCACCGGGAATCCCTCGCCCTCGAACCCGGCGGGCGCGGTCGTCACGGCGAGCACCTTGCGCGGCACGGCCGTCTGGGGTTCGGCGACGCGCGGGAGCGTCAACGGGTTCTCCACGGTCACAGCAGGCATGGTCGGACCTCCTTCTGCGTCGAGTTTAGTTGAAACTCGAACTTTCTGCCACACCCCCGGAACAGAAGAGGTCCCGGGGACATTCCCCGGGACCCAACCTCACCCGCCCGGCACGCGTCCTACCGATCATGTTGGACTTCCTCGACTTCACGGACACCCCGGACGAGGACGGCGGCGAACCGCGCCGCGGCCCCCTCTGGCGGCACGCGCTGTGGGTGGCGGCCCTGACCGGGCTCGCCGTCCTCGGCGGCTTCACCATGTCGGCCTTCCGGCTCGGACCGGAGGAATTCGGCATCCCGAAGCTGGCCCCCGGCCCCGTCCTGCCGCTGCTCGCCGTCTGCGCGGCCACCGGCCTGGCGGCCGGCACGGTGCTGCGGGCGACCGCCGCCCGCATCGCGCTCTACGCCCCCGGGCGGGTCCTGTTGATCCTGGTCGTGATCGGCACCCGGCTGGCGCTGGGCTTCCGCCCCGGCACCCCGCTGCTGGCAGCCGGCGCCGCCGCGGTCGTGGCCGCGGCGGCGGCCTGGTGCGCGTACGGGGCGTGGACCCACCGCGGCACCGCCCCGGCGGCCGGGGGATAGCGGCTCGGCGGCGGCCGGGAGACAGCGGCCGGCGGGGAGCCGGGCCGGGACCCCCGTACCCGGCCCGGCCCCCCGCCACCGCCTACGGCACCCAGACTGCGGCCGGAGCGCCCCGGGCCGCGATGGTTTCGGCGGTCGCCGAAAGGCCGCCGGGGGAGCGTCCGGTCAGCCTCCGCTGCGCAGCAGGTCCATGCCCAGGCCGGTCGCCGCGTGCAGCACCGCCTTGCCGTCCCGCTCGGTGGTGATCAGACCGGCCGCGCGCAGGGTGCGGGTGTGCTCGGACACCGAGGGCAGGGAGATGCCCAGGTCGCGGGCGACCTCGCTGGTGGTGCGCCGGTCGGTCAGCAGCTGCAGGACGGCCGCCCTGGTCCGCCCCAGCAGGGCGTCCAGCGAGCCGTCCGCCCCGGCCGGGGCGACCAGCGGCAGCGGGGTCAGCGCCGGGTAGACCAGCAGGTGGGAGCCGTCCGGCCGGGGCGCCAGCAACGGGCGGCCGGTCCAGAACGCCGAGGGCATCAGGGTCAGTCCGCGCCCGCCGAGCCGGGTCTCGAAGTCCGGTGGGCCGGGCACCGCCAGGGTGGTGCCGGACCAGCGGGCGCCGGGGTGGGTGCCGGCCAGGGCCGCCTTGATGCCGTGCCCGGCCAGCATCCGGGCCCGCCAGGCCACGTCGGCCCGGAAGGACTGCCGTATCTCGCGCCAGCGCGGCGCTATGAGGGCCGCGTGCGCCGAGCGGAGCGACCGGTCCAGCAGCGCCCACGCCTCGCGGTCCTGCTCCCACAGGCCGCGCAGCCAGCCACCGGGATCCGCCCCGCCCCGGGTGCGGGACGCGGCGCGCACGAGGTCCTCGTACGGCAGCTGCCGCCCGCCCTCGCGTACGGCGTCCAGGGCGGCGTCGAGGTCCGGTACGGGCGGCTCGACGAAGGCGGGGTTGTCCCCGTCGGGGCGCAGCAGGTGCAGCAGCGGACGGGCGTCGGACGGCAGCTCGCGCGCCACCTGCCGGCGCCAGCGGGCGAACACCCCGGGCCGGTCGGTGCGCTGCCAGGCCGCCAGGGCGAGGCACAGCTCGACCAGCGGCAGCGGTTCGGCGGCGAACCTGACGTCGAGCAGGTCCTCCGCGCCGAAGTGCACCCTGAGCAACTCCCCGCCCCTCCCGGAGTCCGGCCCGCGGCGGCCGGCCGTACCCGCGGCGTCTAGCCGTACATGCGGCGCATGGCGTAGTCGACCATCTGCTCCACGGCCTTCGCGTCGAAGACCATGCGGTGGTCGCCCTCCATGTCCAGCACGAAGCCGTACCCCGTCGGCAGCAGGTCGATGACCTCGGCGCCGGTGATGACGAAGTACTTCGACTCCTTGCCGGCGTACCGGCGCAGCTCCTTGAGCGTGCTGAACATCGGGATCACCGGCTGCTGGGTGTTGTGCAGCGCCAGGAAGCCCGGAGTGTCCCCGCGCGGGCAGAACACCCGGGAGGACGCGAAGATCTGCTGGAAGTCCTCGGCGGACAGCGAGCCCGTGGTGAAGGCCCGGACCGCGTCGGCCAGTGACGGCGGCGAGGGCTCGGGGTAGAGCGGCTGCTCGGCGTACCCGCCCGGCATCTGCTGCTGCGGGGTGGCGTACTGCTGCTGCTGGTCGTAGCCGTACATGGTCAAAGACTACCGACAGCGCCTGGCGATGCTGGTCACAGTCCACAGGCAGGGGTTGATTCTTATTACCGGTGGGTAGCAAAATGAGGTTACCGATTGGTACGTACGAGGAACCTGTCTCCCGAGCGCTTAACGGAGCCGTCGCCATGGGGCACTACAAGTCGAATCTCCGCGACATCGAGTTCAACCTCTTCGAGGTGCTCGGCCGCGACAAGCTGTACGGCACCGGCCCGTTCGAGGAGATGGACGCGGAGACCGCGAAGAGCATCCTCTCCGAGATCGCCCGCCTCGCCGAGAACGAGCTGGCCGAGTCCTTCGCGGACGCCGACCGCACCCCGCCGGTCTTCGACCCGGAGACCAACACCGCCCCGGTCCCGGCCTCCTTCAAGAAGTCCTACGAGGCCTTCATGGACTCGGAGTACTGGCGCCTGGGCCTGCCGGAGGAGATCGGCGGCACCACCTCGCCCCGCTCCCTGATCTGGGCCTACGCGGAGCTGCTGCTCGGCTCGAACCCGGCCGTCTGGATGTACTCCTCCGGCCCGGCGTTCGCCGGCATCCTCCACGCCGAGGGCAACGAGGCGCAGAAGAAGGTCGCGCAGATCGCGGTCGAGAAGCGCTGGGGCTCCACCATGGTCCTCACCGAGCCGGACGCGGGCTCGGACGTCGGCGCCGGCCGCACCAAGGCCGTGCAGCAGGAGGACGGCTCCTGGCACATCGAGGGCGTGAAGCGCTTCATCACCTCCGGTGAGCACGACATGGAGGAGAACATCCTCCACTACGTCCTCGCCCGCCCCGAGGGCCACGGCCCCGGCACCAAGGGCCTGTCCCTCTTCCTCGTCCCGAAGTTCCACTTCGACTGGGAGACCGGCGAGCTGGGCGAGCGCAACGGCGTCTACGCGACGAACGTCGAGCACAAGATGGGCCTCAAGGCCTCCAACACCTGCGAGATGACCTTCGGCGACCAGCACCCCGCCAAGGGCTGGCTGATCGGCGACAAGCACGACGGCATCCGCCAGATGTTCATGATCATCGAGTTCGCCCGCATGATGGTCGGCACGAAGGCCATCGCGACGCTCTCCACCGGCTACCTGAACGCGCTGGAGTACGCCAAGGAGCGCGTGCAGGGCCCGGACCTGGCGAACTTCATGGACAAGACCGCGCCCAAGGTCACCATCACGCACCACCCCGACGTCCGCCGCTCGCTGATGACGCAGAAGGCGTACGCCGAGGGCATGCGCTCGCTGGTGCTCTACACCGCGGCCGTCCAGGACGCCATCGCGGTCAAGGAGGCGAACGGCGAGGACGCCTCCGCCGAGATCGGCCTGAACGACCTGCTCCTGCCGATCGTGAAGGGCTACGGCTCGGAGAAGTCCTACGCGCTGCTCTCCGAGTCCCTGCAGATCTTCGGCGGCTCCGGCTACCTGCAGGAGTACCCGATCGAGCAGTACATCCGCGACTCCAAGATCGACACCCTGTACGAGGGCACCACCGCCATCCAGGGCCAGGACTTCTTCTTCCGGAAGATCGTCCGTGACCAGGGCGCCTCCCTGAACCTCCTCTCCGAGGAGATCAAGAAGTTCCTCGCCACCGCCGAGGTCGGCGAGGAGCTGTCCGGCGCCCGCGACGCGCTGGCCAAGGCCGCCGTGGACCTGGAGGCCATCGTCGGCCAGATGATCACCGACCTCACCGCCACCGGCGAGGACGTCAAGAACATCTACAAGGTCGGCCAGAACACCACCCGCCTGCTGATGGCCTCCGGCGACGTGGTGATCGGCTACCTGCTGCTCCGCGGTGCCGCCGTGGCGAACGAGAAGATCGCGGCCGGCGCCGCCGGCAAGGACGTGGCGTTCTACCAGGGCAAGATCGCGGCGGCGAGGTTCTACGCCTCCCAGGTCCTGCCGGGCGTCTCGGTCGCGCGGCAGCTCGCCGAGGCCGTCGACAACTCGCTGATGGAGCTCGACGAGGCCGTCTTCTAAGCGACCTTCCAAGCGATCGGACGACGTACGAGGCCGTACGCGTACGAGGCCGTGGCCGGATCCCTGACACAGCGGGGGCCCGGCCACAGCCGTCGGTCGCGGCGCAGGTGTCGGGTCGGGCCGGCCGCGATGCAGGTCACGGGGCCGGCCGGTCACGGTTGTCAGTCATCCATGGGACGCTCGGACGTATGAGTCCACAGGAGCAGCAGCACAGCCGGGGATACTCCGTCCCGACCGGCCGCCCGTACGCCCTCAAGGAGCTCCAGGCGGGCCTGGGCGCCCTCGGCGACCAGGCCCGGGACCTGTACGACGGAGCGCACCCGAGCGAGTACGAGGGCGTGGCCGACGCGCTGTACGCGGCGTTCCAGACCGCCGCCGGGCTGGCCCCCGCCAAGAGCTACACG
The DNA here is from genome assembly GCF_040684755.1 of Streptomyces sp. NPDC089799. Classification (NCBI taxonomy): domain Bacteria; kingdom Bacillati; phylum Actinomycetota; class Actinomycetes; order Kitasatosporales; family Streptomycetaceae; genus Streptomyces; species Streptomyces sp. NPDC089799. Next base: position 50,269 of record NZ_JBFBGR010000030.1, read on the forward strand.
GGCTGCACCGAGCACCCCAACGGCGCCCTGGACCCCGAGGCGCCCGAGGGCTGGGGACGCTGCCTGCTCTGCAACGACCGGCGCCGGCTCGGGCAGCGCTCCCAGGGCGTCCGGGCCGGCACTCCGGCCCCCGAGCAGCGACGGCTCGGATACCCGGTGCCGCCGGGCCCGTACACCCTCGCCGTGCTCCGCCGGCACCTCCAGGGAATCGAGGACAGCCGCTTCCACCTGAGCATCTCCTCGCCCGACGCGGAGTTCGTGCGGATCGCCGACGACCTCCACCGCGCCTTCATCGTCGCCCGGGAGCTGTCCCGTCCCCGCAACGCCTCCGGATGTGCCGAGCACCCCGGCGCACCGATCGACCCCGATGCCCCGCCCGGGGAAGCCTGTATCTTCTGCGCCGGGCGCAGAAGACGTGCGCAGCGGTCACCGCAGACCCCCGAGATGCTCCCCCGCATCCGCCGGGGGGAGCGGCGCGGCCTGCTGCGTCGTTTCGAGCGACCGCCGGGCTGACCGAACCGGGACGGCGTTCACCACCACCCGAATCCCAACTCTTCGGCCATCCGCCGCAGTCCGGCCAAGACGAACACGACCGTCGTTAAGGTGAACCACATGAGCTCTCCCGCCCGCTTCGACCGCGGCCACACCGACGATCTGATGACCTTCCTGGCGGCGAGCCCCTCGCCGTACCACGCCGTGGCCAACGCTGCCGAGCGGCTGGAGAAGGCGGGCTTCAGGCAGCTGTCGGAGACGGACGCCTGGGACTCGGGAGCGGGCGGCAGGTTCGTGCTCCGCGGCGGAGCCATCATCGCCTGGTACGTGCCGGAGGGCTCGGCCGCGCACACCCCGTTCCGGATCATCGGGGCGCACACCGACTCCCCGAACCTGCGGGTCAAGCCGGTCCCGGACACCGGCTCCCAGGGCTGGCGGCAGATCGCGGTCGAGATCTACGGCGGGACGCTCCTCAACACCTGGCTGGACCGGGACCTGGGCCTGGCGGGCCGGCTCACCCTGACCGACGGCACCGAACGCCTGGTCAACATCGACCGGCCGCTGCTGCGCGTCCCCCAACTCGCCGTCCACCTCGACCGGTCGGTGAACACCGACGGCCTGAAGCTCGACAAGCAGCGGCACATGCAGCCGATCTGGGGGCTGGGCGACGTGCAGGAGGGCGACCTGATCGCCTTCCTGGAGGAGGAAGAGGACCTGGCGGCCGGGTCGGTGGCCGGCTGGGACCTGATGGTCCACTCGGTCGAGCCGCCCGCGTACCTCGGCCGCGACCGCGAACTGCTCGCCGGACCGCGCATGGACAACCTGCTGTCGGTGCACGCGGGCGTGGCCGCCCTCGCCGCGGTCGCCTCCACCGGCGGCACCGCCGAGAAGCTCCCGTACATCCCGGTCCTGGCCGCCTTCGACCACGAGGAGAACGGCTCGCAGTCCGACACCGGCGCGGACGGCCCGCTCCTGGGCAACGTGCTGGAACGATCCGTCTACTCCCGCGGCGGCTCCTACGAGGACCGCGCGCGCGCCTTCGCCGGCACCGTCTGCCTCTCCTCCGACACCGGCCACGCGGTCCACCCCAACTACGGTGAGCGGCACGACCCGACCCACCACCCGCGCGCCAACGGCGGCCCCATCCTCAAGGTCAACGTCAACCAGCGCTACGCCACCGACGGCAGCGGCCGCGCCGTGTTCGCCGCGGCCTGCGAGCGGGCCGGCGTGCCGTGGCAGACCTTCGTCTCCAACAACTCCATGCCCTGCGGCACCACCATCGGCCCGATCACCGCGGCCCGCCACGGCATCCAGACCGTCGACATCGGCGTGGCGATCCTCTCGATGCACAGCGCCCGCGAACTGTGCGGTGCCGAGGACCCGTACCTCCTGGCGAACGCGCTCGTCGCGTTCTTGGAAGGCTAGAAGTGCCCGATCGGCCGACCGTTCGGGAGCCCGTACGGCCCTCCCCCACTCCGGCCCTGACCGGGACCGAGCTGCTGCGCTGGTACTGGACCCTGGCGGAACTCACCGGGCTGGCCCGCGAGATGGGCGTCCCCGCGGGCGGTGGCAAGGCGGCCCTCACGGAGCGCCTCGCCGCCGCCCTCGACGGCCGCCCGCTGCCGCCGGCCCCGGCCCGGACCGCCGGGGGCCGGGCCGGGCGGGGCGGCTCCCGCCAACTCACCGCCCCCGTCGACGGGAACACGGTGATCCCCGAGGGCCAGCGGTGCAGCCAGGTGCTCCGCGCCTGGTTCCTGACGGAACTCGGGCCGGCGTTCCACTTCGACGCGTTCATGCGGACGTACATCGCCGAGAACGCGGGCCGCTCCCTCGCCGACGCCGCCCGCCACTGGCGCGAGACGCGCACCGAGGCGGCCCGCCCGCAGGAGATCGGCGCCCAGTTCGAACTGAACCGCTTCCTGCGGGACTGGCACGCCACCCACCCCTCGGGCACCCGCACCGAAGCCCTCACGGCCTGGCACGAGCACCGCGCCAGACCGAGGAACTGACGGACGCCGGGCGGCCCGGGGGCACCCCCGGGCCGCCCGTGGCCGCCCACGGGCGACTCCAGGCGACCACACGCGCCACAGGTGGATCAGCCCTCGCCCCCGGCCTCTCCCCCGGCCTCCGTCTCGTCCATGCCGGCGAGGACGAGGGCGAGGCGGGCGGTGCCGGCGGCGGTGACCGTCACCGGAACTCCCCAGTCCTGCTGGTGCACATGGCAGGCCGGGTACTCGTTCTCCGGGTCGTCGTCGCAGGACGCGGCCATCGCCGAGACGTGCAGGACCCCCTCCGTGACCGCCGGGTCCAGCACCAGGTCGCGGAACAGGTCGGTGCCCGCCCCCGCGCCCTCCGCCAGCAGCTCCGCCGGGGTCGAGGACACCAGCAGCCGGGTCGACGGCCCGTAGCGGTCGTCCAGCTTCTGCCCGGCCGGGGCGTGGAACACCACGTCCAGCCGGAGCGTCCCGCCCGCGACCTCGGTCGCCGCCCGCTGCGTGCGGTGCGCGACGGCGTCGACGCGTACGGCCTCCTCGGGCAGCCGGAGCCGGGTCAGCCGGTGCCGGGCGGACTCCACGACGACGATGTCGTCCCCGTCCAGCACCGCGTCGCCGGCCTCCCGGAGGTCGGTCGCCAGGGTGGAGACCTGCCCGGTCGCCGGATCGAACCGGCGCAGCGCGTGGTTGTACGTGTCGCAGACCGCGACCGATCCGTCCGGGAGCGCGGTCACCCCGAGCGGGTGCTGGAGCAGCGCCTGCGCGGCGTCCCCGTCGCGGTGCCCGAAGTCGAACAGGCCGGTGCCGACCGCGGTGTGCACGCCCCCGTCGGTGTCGATCCAGCGCAGCGCGGAGGTCTCGGAGTCGGCGATCCACAGCCGGTCCCCGGCGGCGGCCAGCCCGGACGGCTGCGCGAACCAGGACTCGGCGGCCGGCCCGTCGACCAGGCCCTCGTTGGTCGTCCCGGCCGCGACCCCGACGGTCCCCGTCTCCGGGTCGTACGTCCACAGCTGGTGCACGCCCGCCATCGCGATCCACACCCTGCCCTGCCACCAGGCCACGTCCCACGGCGAGGACAGGTCCACCTCCAGGGCCGGCCCGGAGGTCGGCGACCCCTGCCACCACTGCCGCCCGGTTCCGGCGACCCGCTCGACGGCACCGCTCTCCGGGTCGAAGACGCACAGCGCGTGGTGCACGGTGTCGGCGACGACCACCTTCCCGTCGGGCAGCAGCGCCAGCCCCTGCGGCTCGCGGAACTCCCCGTCCCCGATCCGCCGTACGACGGTCTCCCCGTCCGCCTCCAGCTCCACCAGCTGGTGCCGGGTGGAGTCGCTGACCAGCAGGTTCCCGGACGGCAGCCGGACGGCCTTGCCGGGGAACCGCAGATGCGTGGCCACCGGCTCGGGCGCCACGTACGGCCCGTCCCCGCGCCGCAGCGTCCCCTTGGCCCCGTGCTCGGCCTCCAGCTCCTCGACCAGCCGCGCGATGGCGTGCGCGTGCCCCTCGCCGGCGTGCTGCGCGACCACGTACCCCTCGGGGTCGATCACGACGAGCGTGGGCCAGGCCCGCACGGCGTACTGCTTCCACGTGGCGAGCTCGGGATCGTCGAGCACCGGGTGGTGCACCTCGTACCGTTCGACGGCGTCCACGACCGCCTGGTGATCGGCCTCGTGCACGAACTTCGGCGAGTGCACGCCGACGATCACGACGGTGTCGCGGTGCTTCTCCTCCAGCTCCCGCAGCTCGTCGAGGACGTGCAGGCAGTTGATGCAGCAAAACGTCCAGAAATCCACAACAACGCACTTACCTCGCAGGTCGGCGAGGGTCAGCTCTTTGCCGCCGGTGTTCAGCCAGCCCCCCTTGCCGATCAGCTCGGGGGCACGGACACGGGCACGTCGGCGGGGCTCGGGCGCGGGGGTGTGCGCCGGGGCAGCATCGTTCATGTTTCAAGCTTGCCATCCCGTCGTTCCGGGCCCCTTGTCCCTCCCGTCCCCCGGCCCCGACCCGGACGGGTGACGGCCGCCGGTCGGCCGGCACGCGACGGCCATCGGCATGGGAGCGTGGTGACAAGACGGAAGGAGCTGTCCGATGGCCACCGCAGCCCAGCCTGGCGATCATCACCGCAGATTCGACGCGAACACGGACGACTACACCGACGGGATCGACCCCGAGCGTGCATTGAAGTACGCCATCCAGCACATTGCCGGTGATGACCGCGCCGAGCTCATCGAAGGGGTCATCACGTTCATGACGCCGACCTGGGACCACGAGCGGACGGCGCGCGTCGTCCGGCGGCAGATCGAGGACAGGGTCGATGCCCTCCAGTGCGTGGAGGGCTCGGGAAACCTGGACCTCCCCCACTCAGGGAACTGGTTCGTCCCGGACATCGCCGTCGTGCCCGAAGAACTGGCCCGAGGTGGAGGCGCGCTCCTTCCCGCCCAGACCCTGCTGGTGGTCGAGGTCACGTCCGAGTCGGACGCTGACACCGACCGCATCGTCAAGCGCAAGCGGTACGCCGAGTACGGAGCCCCGCTCTACCTGCTGGTCGACCGGATCGCGGGCGAGGTCACCCTGTTCTCGGAGCCCGGACAGCTCGGTTATGAGGCCAAGGACGGGCCGCACCCGTTCGGGACCCCCGTACGGCTGCCCGCGCCCTTCGATCTCGTGCTCGACACCTCCGAGCTCAAGTGAGGTAGCCCGCCCGCGAGGCCCGGTCAGGCGCCGGCCGGGCGGATGCCGAGCATGCGGTCCTTCAGGGCGGGGAACTGTGCGCGGGTTTCCGCGACCTTGCGCGGGTCCAGGTCCACGGTGAGGACCTGTTCGTCCGGGCCGGCCTCGGCCATGACCTCGCCCCACGGGTCGACGACCAGGCTGTGTCCGGCCTGGCGTACGCCCGCGTGGGTGCCGGCGGTGCCGCAGGCCAGGACGTACGCCTGCTCCTCGACCGCGCGGGCCCGGTTCAGCAGGGTCCAGTGGGCGCGCCGCCGCTCGGGCCAGCCCGCCGAGACCACCAGGGTGGTGGCGCCGGAGTCGATCAGGCCGCGGAAGAGCTCCGGGAAGCGCAGGTCGTAGCAGGTGGCCAGGCCCAGGGTCTGCTCCGGGAGCTCCACCGTGGTGAGCGAGTCGCCCGCCGACATCAGCACCGCCTCGCCCTCGTCGAAGCCGAAGCGGTGGATCTTGCGGTAGGTCGCGGCCAGCTCGCCCGCCGGGGAGATCACCAGCGCGGTGTTGTAGAGCCGGCCGTCGCCGGCGCGCTCCACGATCGACCCGGCGTGCAGCCACACGCCGGCGTCCCGCGCCGCCTCGGACAGTTCGGCGTACGTCGGCCCGTCCAGCGGTTCCGCCTCGGTCTCGAACTGCTCGTAGGCGAAGGCGCCGACCGGCCACAGCTCGGGCAGCACGACGAGGTCGGAACCGCTCTGCTCGCGGACCAGTCCTGCGACCCGGTGGCGGCGTGAAACCACCGACTCGGCATCGTCCACAGCGGTTTGGATGAGGGAGGCGCGCACGGTACCACCGTCCTGGCGTTCAAGCCGTCAACTCGGGCCTACGATCGTCACACGAAAGCACTGCCGGTGTGCTCCTGGGCAGCGTAGCTTTGGGACACACGTCCACCTGCAGTCCACAACGCGCCACTGCGCCACTGAACAGCCGCGAGGGGTCCCGTTGACCGTCCATCCGCATCCCAGCCTCCAGACGTATGCCGACGCGTGGACCCACTCCATCGAGGCAATATCCGAACTGGTCACGCCGTTGACGGAGGGCGAGTGGAACCGGGCCACGCCGTGCCCCGGCTGGTCGGTGCGGGACGTGGTGTCGCACGTCATCGGGATCGAGTGCGAGATGCTCGGCGACCCGCGGCCGATCCACACCCTGCCGCGGGACCTGCGGCACGTGGTGGACGAGTTCAGCCGGTACATGGAGGTGCAGGTCGACGTGCGCCGGCACCACACGGCACCGGAGATGACCTCCGAACTGGAGTACACGGTCATCCGGCGGTCCCGGCAGCTGCGGAACGAGAAGCGCGCCCCGGAGACGATGGTGCGGGGACCGCTGGGCGAGCAGGTGACCCTGGAGCACGCGCTGCGGCTCCGGGCGTTCGACGTGTGGGTGCACGAGCAGGACCTGCGGACGGCGCTGGGCGTGCCGGGGAACCTGGACTCGCCGGGCGCGCTGGTGGCCCGCGACATCCTGCTGGCCGGGCTGCCGAAGGTGGTGGCCAAGCGGGCGGGCGCGCCCGCGAACTCGGCGGTGGTGGTGGACGTGCACGGACCGGGACCGGAGTTCCTTCGGACGGTCCGGGTCGACGCGGAGGGCCGCGGCTCGGTGGACGGGACGCCGTCGCTGGGGCCGGCGGTGACGCTGGTGCTGGACTGGGAGACGTACGTACGGCTGGCCGCGGGCCGCGTCCGCGCCACCGCGGTCGCGGACCGGGTGAAAGTGGAGGGCGACCGGGACCTGGCCGGGGCCATCCTGGCCAACTTCGCGGTCACGCCGTAGCAGGGGTGGCGGCTCGGTCCCGGCCCTTCGGGCTCACGGCCGCCGGCGTTCCCGTTCCCACTCCTGTTCCCGGTCCCGATCACGGTTCCGCTCCCGCTCCCGCTCCCGATCACGGTCCCGGTCCCGGTCGCGGTCCCGCTCCCGATCGCGCTCCCGTCGGAGGGCCGCGCCGCGCAGCGACAGGATGCGGGTCACGCCCAGCGCCTGGAGGACGAACACCGAGCAGAGCGCGGTGCGGTAGTCCTGGCCGGTGGCGTCCAGCAGTACGCCGACGGCCAGCAGCGTGGTCATCGAGGCGAGGAAGCCGCCCATGTTGGTGATGCCGGACGCGGTGCCCTGCCGCTCGGGCGGGTTCGCCGGCCGGGCGAAGTCGAAGCCGATCATCGAGGCCGGACCGCAGGTGCCGAGCACCACGCACAGCACCACGAGCAGCCACATCGGCGACCGCCCGCCCGGGTGCAGGATCACCGCGGCCCACAGCACGGACGTGGTGGCGACCGTGCCCAGCGCGAGGGGGATCCGGGACGCGGCCCGGCGGGCCACGACCTGTCCGTAGACCAGGCCCCACCCCATGTTCGAGGCGACGATCAGGGTGAGCAGGCCGCCGGCCGCGGACCGGGACATGCCCTGCGCCTCGACCAGGTACGGCATTCCCCACAGCAGCAGGAAGACCATCGCCGGGAACTGGGTGGTGAAGTGCACCCACAGGCCGAGCCTGGTCCCGGGTTCCCGCCAGGACTCGGCGATCTGGTGGCGTATGAAGCCGCGGCCGACGGCGGTGGGGGTGGCGGTGGCGACACCGGCGGCAGTGGCGGTGTCGGTGTCCGCCGTGTTCCTGCCCGCCGGCGCCGGGTTCGGCGCGGGCTTCGGCGTCTGCCCCTCCGGGGTGTCCTGCAGGAACAGCACCAGCGGGACCAGGACGACCAGGCCCGCCACCGCGCTCCCCGCGAAGGCCGGCACCCAGCCCAGCTCGTGCAGCACCGGCGCCAGGACCAGGGTGGAGACCAGGTTCCCGGCCATCCCGACGAGCCCGGCCAGCTGGGCCATCAGCGGGCCGCGCCGGGCCGGGAACCAGCGGGTGCCGAGCCTGAGCACGGAGATGAAGGTCATCGCGTCACCGCAGCCGAGCAGGGCCCGGGCCGCGAGGGCCATCCCGTAGGAAGGGGAGAGCGCGAAGCCGATCTGGCCCGCGGTGAAGAGGACCGCGCCGAGCGTGAGGATCCGCTTGGTGCCGAGCCGGTCGACCATCAGGCCGACGGGTATCTGCATGCCGGCGTAGACGAGCAGCTGGAGCAGGGAGAAGGTGGCCAGCGCCGAGGCGTTGACCTGGAAGCGGTCGGCGGCGTCCAGGCCGGCCACGCCCAGGCTGGTGCGGAAGATCACGGCCACGAAGTAGACGGCGACGCCGATCGACCAGACGAACACGGCCCGGCGCCCGCCGGGCGGCTCCGGCGGAGCCGGCGGACCCGACGGAGTCGAGGGGGAGACGGCCGACGGGCGGTCGGTGGCGCCGCCGGGAGACTCCCCCACGGACGACCCGCCCGCGGACAACCCGCCGGCGGACGCCCCGTCCACGGAACCCCTCACCGCCCCGCTCATCGTTCCGCCCCGCGGACCAGCGCCTCGACCCGCCCGATGTGCCCGCGCACCGCGGCGGCCGCTGCGTCCCGGTCCCCGGCGCGCAGCGCGTCCAGGATCTCCGCGTGCTCGGCCAGGGACCTGGCGACCCGGTCGGGGTGCGCGTGCAGCAGTGCCACGCCCATCCGCAGCTGGCGGTCGCGCAGCTGGTCGTAGAGGCGGGAGAGGATCTGGTTCCCGGCGTGCCGGACGATCTCGGCGTGGAAGCAGCGGTCCGCGACCATCATCGCGGCGAGGTCGCCGCTCTCCGCGCACCGCCGCTGCTCCGCGAGCAGTACGGCCAGCCGGTCGAGCAGCGCGGGCGGCGCCGGTACGGCACGGAGGACCGTGAACTCCTCCACCAGCAGGCGCGTCTCGACGACGTCCGCGATCTCCTGTGCGGAGACGGGGAGCACCAGCGCGCCCTTCTTCGGGTAGAGCTTGAGCAGTCCCTCGGTCTCCAGCCGCAGCAGTGCCTCGCGCACCGGGGTGCGGGACACCCCGACGGCCTCGGCCAGCTCGCCCTCGGTGAGCAGCGTGCCGCCCTCGTAGCGGCGGTCGAGCACGCCCTGCTTGACGTGCCGGTAGACGCGGTCGGCGGCAGGCGGCTGCTTCGTGGTCGCGGTGGCCGGTGCGCTCGGTGCGGTCGCTGCCGAAGGGATGGATGGCATGGACGCAGCTTAGATACAACAAGGGTGCAACCCGGCCGCCGTCCGCCATGTGGAACGCCGGGGCGGGTGGAGCGCCCGGCCGGCGCGCTGCATCGAAGGATGTACGCCGCTTTCCTCCGGCCGCACGACGAACGGGGCCCGCCCCGCCGGGACGCTGAAGACATGGCTGACACCCCTTCCGCACCCGCGCAGAACACCGCGCAGGACACCGCACAGGACATCGCGTCGGACACCACAGCAGGCACCACAGCGGTCACCGCAGAGCCCCTCGCCCCCGCCCCCGCCCCCGCCGCCGCCCGCCGGATCCCGCTGCTCGACGTGCTGCGCGGGGCCGCCATCCTCGGCACCCTGATGACCAACGTCTGGATCTTCGCCGCACCGGGCTCGGAGTGGGGCGTACTGCAGGGCGGGCTGGACATGCCGGAGCGGGTCGATGCCGAGTTCGTCTTCCGCTTCCTCGCCGACGGCAAGTTCCTCGCCCTGCTCACCGTCCTGTTCGGGGTCGGTCTGGCCATCCAGTACGACTCGGCCGCCCGCCGCGGCCTGCCCTGGCCGGGTTCCTACCGCAAGCGCGCCGCCTTCCTCTTCCTGGAGGGCACCGTGCACTTCCTGCTGGTCTTCGCCTGGGACGTGCTGATGGGGTACGCCGTCGCCGCCCTGCTCACGGCCCGGCTGCTGGCGCGTTCCGAACGCGCCCGGCGGATCGCCATGTGGACCGCCATCGGCCTGCACCTGGCCCTGGTCGGCCTGGTCACGGCCGGCCTGGCCACCAGCCCGGACGAGCCGTCGCGGGTCTCCGACCGGGCCGTCGAGCTCTACGCCCACGGCAGCTGGGCCGAGCAGATCGCCTTCCGCGCACAGAACGCCCTCGCCCTGCGCATGGAGCCGGTCTTCTCCTTCGGGCTGCTGCTGTTCCTCTTCCTGCTCGGCGTACGGCTGCACCGCGCGGGCGCCTTCACCGACGGCCCGGCCGGCCGCCGCATCCGCAGCCGGCTCGCCGCGTACGGGCTCGGAATCGGCCTGCCGCTGAACCTGGCCATCGCCCTCGCCGGCCACGACTTCTTCCTGCCGGGCCGGTACGCCGCGGCCCCACTGGTCTCCCTCGGCTACATCGGGCTGATCGGCTGCGTCCTGGACCGCGTCCGGGTGCCCGCCCCGGTCACCACCGCGCTGTCCTCGGTCGGCCGCACCGCGCTGTCCTGCTACGTCCTGCAGAACCTGCTCTGCATGCTGGCCTGTTACGGGCTCGGCCTGGGTCTGGCGACCCGCTGGGAAGCGGACGCCCGGCCCTGGTGGGTGATGGGGCTGTGGGCAGCCGTCTGCGCCGTCCTGGCGACCGGGTCCTGGCTGTGGCTGCGCCGCTTCACCCGCGGCCCGCTGGAATCCGTACAACACCGGGCATTGCGGGCGCGGACCTGACGGAAGGCCGCCACGAAGGAAAAGAAAACCTGATTCCGTACATCCATTCGCGTGCGCCGTGCGTCTCACGTCCGGGCCCACTCCACCCGTGGGCCCGGACGTGATCGTCCCAATTTCCCGAACTCGGGGGACCCCTCTTGAAATTCGGCTTCTCGCGCGCCCGTCGGGCGCTGCTGGTGACCGCCGCCACCGGCTCCCTGCTGGCCGCCACGCCGCTGGCCGGAACCGCCGGTGCGGCCACGGCTCCCGCCCCGACGGTCACCGCCAAGGGCGCGTTCGTGCTGGACAGCAGCACCGGCGCCACGAAGTTCTCCAAGGCCGCGGACACCAAGCGTCCGATGGCCAGCACCACCAAGATCATGACTGCGTACGTCGTGCTGACGACGTCGGGCCTCGACCTGAACCGCAAGGTCACGTTCCAGCAGGCGTACGTCGACTACGTGACCAAGAACCCCTACAGCAGCGCCTACCTGCACGCGGGCGACAAGGTCCGCGTCGGTGACCTGCTGGACGCCACGCTGGCCCCCTCCGGCTGCGACGCCGCCTACGCCCTCGCCGACACCTTCGGCAAGGGCACGACCCGGGCCGACCGCACCAAGAACTTCATCGCGCAGATGAACACCAAGGCGAAGGCTCTCGGGCTGACGAACACCAAGTTCGACTCGTTCGACGGCAACTCGGCCAACAACAGCGCGAACAACTACACCACCCCGCGCGACCTGGCGAAGCTGGCCCGCGAGGCGATGAAGAACAGCACGTTCCGCGCCATCGTGCAGTCCACGGGTGTCAGCGGCACCGTCACGGACGCCGCGGGCAAGCAGCACACCCACACCTGGGCCAACAGCAACCGCCTGCTCGGCTCCTACGCCGGCGCCAACGGCATCAAGACCGGCACCAACACCCCGGCCGGACCCTGCCTGGTCTTCTCGGCCACCCGGGACGGCAAGTCCGTGATCGGCGTGGTGCTGGCAGCCACCACGGTGGACACCCGGTACGCCGACGCCAAGAAGATGCTCGACTACACCCTCCCGCCGGCGAAGACCGGTATGCGCACGGGTGAGTTCAAGCTCCGCGAGCTCCCGGCGGGCGCGAACCAGGACTGATCGCGGACCCGTTGATCCCGATCGGCGTGAACGCACCGATCGGGGCACACGGGTGAACGCGCCGGTCCCGGCGCACGCGTGAACGGCCCGAGGGGGCGGTCAGGTGATGACCGCCCCCTCGTGCCATCCCTCCCCGTCGCGGCCGTCCGCGTCCGGATCCCGCCACCAGTGCTGCAGCCGCCCGTCCCTGCGCAGGACGAAGACCTCCAGCCGGAAGCCGAGACTGCCCTGCAGCATCCCGGTCACCGCCACCGCGTCGTGCCCGAACACCGCGCTCCGCCGCCACGCCGAACCGCGCGCGTTCCCCTGCCACCAGTGCTCGACCCGGCCGCCGGCCCCGACCGCGCACAGCTCGTAGTTCCCGGCCGTGTCCTCGTCCCGGGCGTCGTACTGCGACTCGATCAGGCAGGGCGCGGAGACGATGCCGCTGCCGAAGACCTCCCCGGGCCGCCACACAAAGCCGGCCGCGTCGTCCCGCCACCACCGCTGCATCCGGCCGTCCGTACGCGCGGCCACCAGGTCCAGGCGCCGGGCGCGAGTCTGCACCAGGGCGGGCCCGTAGTGGGCGATGCGCGAGGCGAAGCAGCCGCCGTCGTTCCAGGTCCACGGCGAGCCGTTGATCCGCCACCAGTGGCGGAGCCGGCCGTCGGCGGTCCGCACCACCACCTCGAAGTTGCCCGGCTGCCCGTAGTCGCTCTGGATGAAGGCGGGCGTGGAGCCGGGCGCCGCGTCCCCCTCGGCGCCGAACAGGCCACCGTCCCGCCAGGTGCGCGCGGACTGCTCGTAGTACCAGTGGTGGAGCCGCCCGGCCGGGGTGACGTGCAGGGACTCCATGTTGCGGTTGTACGTGGTCCCGGTGAAGGAGGGCTGCCCGGACGCGTCCCCGCCGAAGGCCGGCCACCGGGCCCGGCTCCAGCGGCAGGGCTCCTCGCCCGCCCGCCACCAGTGCCGGAGCCGGCCGTCGCCGCCCGCGGTGAGCATCTCCACATTGCGGTGGGCGGGGCCGTTGCCGCTCTCGTACGCGTTGCCCGCGTGCAGCCGGCGCTTGCTCCACGGGTCGATGTTGGTCCCGTACAGGCCGCACTTGGCCCAGTGGTCGATACGGGCCTCGCCGTAGCCGATCCGCCCGTAGCCGCCGACGTGGTGGCCGGTGCCCCAGGAGTTCTTGAACAGCCAGCAGCCGGCCGCGTCGTCGTAGCCGACGACCAGCACGCAGTGGCCGCCGGCGATGCGGTCGGTGGTCGGGTGGTAGACGCCCGCGCCGAGCCCGAAGAAGTCCTCGTAGACGTCGAAGCAGGCGGTCAGCGGTCCGACCGTGTCCAGCCAGACCTTCTGCTGCTCCACGTCCCCGAGCCGGACGTACCCGCGGATGCGGACGGTCCGCCCGGACCGGTCCCAGCCGGGGGTGTTCGCGGCCCGCCATGCCTCGCGCCGCCAGGCGGGCAGCCCTTGCGGGGGCACCGAGTACGGATGGCAGTCGGGGTCCGCGATCCCGCCGTTGTCGCGGATCCAGTCGAGGGCGGCCTCCGGCGTGCCGAGCCGGCCGCAGGCGGCCCGCAGGCCGTCGTGGACGTCCCCCTCGGAGCGCGGCGCCCACACGTCGTGTTCGATCCGGGCCATCGACTCCACCAGCCCGGCGGCGGCGAAGGCCCAGCTCGCGCTGCACGGGTTCTGGTCCCGGACCCCCGTGATCCAGGGCCAGCCCCAGCGGTCGCGCCAGTCCACGGCCGCGGGCCGGGACGCGGCGGCCCGCCGGCGGCGGAGGTGCGGGTTGCCGCTGTGCGGGAGCCGGGCGAGCAGCTCCCGTACGTCGACGTGGCCGGCCTCCGCCGCGGTCGTGAGCGGGGTGCCGTCCGGGTCGAGGCCGAGCGCGGGGCGCGGCACCGGTTCGTCGTCCCCGAGCCGCTCGATCACGGACCAGCGTGCGGCGTGTTTGTCGAGCCGGGCACGCAGCTCCCCCGCGAGCTGCGTGCCGTACGGCCGTCCCCGGACGTCGTCGTTCCCCTCCGCCATCGCGGCTCCCCCCTTGAACCGTCCGTACTTCTTCCGTGCTTCTTCCGTGCTTCTCCAACACTTCTTCAACCGTCACGGCTGCGGAGCCGTGAGCGTCCATCCGCCCGAACAGTCCGTCAAGGGGGTCAACCGGCCGCAGCGGGACGCCCCCGGGCTACGCGCCGAGCAGCCCCACGATCCTGTTCACGAGATCCGCGATCGGCTGGGCCAACGAACCCGCCAGCGCGGCGATTCCGGCGATGGAGGTCAGGGCGCTCAGCCGCTGCGCCCCGGGCCGCACGCGGTGCTGCCCGTTTCGGGTCTACCCATGAGTCTCAGTCCCCCCTGAGCCGTCGGGTGGTGCACGTCACACCGATGGACGGCCGGGGACCCGTCGGTAGTTCCCGGCTCCGAGGGCGGTTTACGGCCACACTTCGGAGCCGCGGCCCATCGCCGGCCATCGCCGGCCGTCGCCTGGACATGCCGCAAGCCCATGCGGCGTTGCGGATCAGGACGAGGGTTGTCCACAGGCCGGAGCCCGTCGGCCCCGCCGGTGCCACGATGGGTCCATGGACGACGGGAGGGGCTGGCCGATGGACAAGCTCGACGCACTGCGCCTGGGGCGCCGACTGGTCGCGGAGGTACCGGGCAGCAGCCCGGGCGGCCCTGACGGACCTCCTGACGACCTGGTCCGTCCGCCCGGACGCCTTCACGTACCCGTGGAACACGGACGACCCGCGCTAGGAACGGGTGGCGGTGGCGCAGCCGTTGCCCGCGCCCGTCATGCCGTCGCTCGTGTCCATCGGCTTGCTGCGGTCGTACGGATCCACGTGGGTCGCGTCGGTGGGCTGCTTGTCGGAGGTCCCGAAGGGCGGCACGAAGTAGCCGGTGGGCGCAGAGCAGCCGCCGTTGGTCATGTCGATCGCGTACGAGAGGAGGGACATCCGACCCGGTTCGGTGATGACCTTGGCCGGGTCGTCCCAGCTCATCACCACCGTGCGCCGCACGATCGTGCGGACGACCTCGGCGTCCTGTCCGTCGTTGCCCGCCGGGGTGACCGGGTACACGAAGGTGACGTCCGCCGTGACCTCGACCGCCCCCCGCTTCCCCTCCCGATACGTGAGCTCGCCGCGTGTCTTGACCACGTCGCCGACCAGCCGGGCCTGCTCCGGCCGGAAGCGGCTGAACAACAACAGCGGGTCGGTCTCGGGAGAGAGCGCCGCCGATGACAGGGCGGTGCGGAGGTACTCCTGGACGTCCTTCTGGTGCGGGTTCAGCAGAGCGATCGCCGACGTGGGGCGCTCGCCGCGCAGCACGCGGGAGTCGAGCCCGGCGGCCACCAGGAAGTCCCGGCTCTGCTGCAGTGCCTGCTCGACCCGGGCGGCGTCCATCCAGCCGGTCGCCTTCGCCGGCGGCACCGTGATCCCCGCCGGCCCGTCGGCCCAGTCGGCGGCTGGTGAACCCCGGAAGGGTTCGGCGAGGGTGGGGCGCAGGTCCGGCCCGGCACCGGGCGCCTCCCGAGGGCCTGCCGCCCCGGCGCCGGACGACGCCCCGTCCCGCTCGCCGTCCGAGCCCCCGAACCAGCCGACGACCTGCTGGGGGAAGAGCGCCACGACCAGGAGGGCGACGGCCGCCAGCAGCCCGGTCAGGTACCAGCCCGTCCTGCGCCGGGGCCTGGCCGTCGAGTACGTCCGCCAGCCCACCGGCGGTCCGGAGCCGTCCCGCAGCCGCCGCTCCACCTGACGGGCACGCGCCGACGGTTCCACGGGAGCCCCGGCCGCACCCGTCACCGACTCCCGCAGGAACCGGTCCCACTCCTCGTCCGACACGGACGACCCGTCGTTCCCCCCGGCACCACTCACACTGCTCCCCCGCTTCTCACTCGATCACACGATCCCCCGATGGACCGATCGTACGAGCAGGCCCACGACCCGCCCCGGAGGCTGACGGGCAAGTGGTGCTCACTCGATGCCGGGAAGCCGCCTGAGGCCGGCGGCGAACCGGCCCCGGCCCTCTGCCTGACGGAATGGGCCTAAGGCCGGACGCCTTCGCCCACCCCTGCGCCGAAGACCCGCGATCGCGGCTACCGGCGGCGGGCCCAGAAGCCGGGGCCCGCCGGGCGGGGCTCCATGGCCCAGCCACCGTTGGACTCGATCACCAGCAGGTGCGGGCCCCGGGGAACCGGACCCCCGCTGCGCCCGGCCCCTCGGACCGGCGCACGACGGCGACCCGTACGGGCTCACCGCTGAGCGGAAGGTTTCCCCCCTTGATGATCTCTGCCATAAGCGCATCCTGACATTCGCCGGACAGCGCCAACAGCCTTACCCGTCCGTCGCCTTGACCCCGACGAGTGCCGCCGTCCAGGCCCCGGCCGCGACCCGGATGACCGGCCCGTCCGGACGCTTGCTGTCCCGGACGGCGACCGTGCCGATGACGTTCGTCGCCACCTCGACGCACTCTCCGCTGGATGCGCTGTGGCTGGACTTCACGAAGTGGAACTCTTTCACGCCTGGAACCCTTTGCTGATGCTCGCGATCAGGTCGGCGGAGTCGTGCGGCGCCAGACTCAGTCGCGCCGTGCGATCGAAGTACCGCGCGTATGTAGCGCTTTCGTGCGCGCTCTCCACCCACACAGTAGTGCCGATGACATCCATGTGGACGACGTCCACCGCCCCGGCCTCGGCAAACGAGACAAGGCTGAACGGACCTACGATGCAAGGGTGACCGCCGGCGCGGAACGGCAGGACCTGCACGTGAACGTTCGGCATTTCCGCCAGCTCCAACAGATGCTCCAGCTGGCCGCGCATGACGGAGGGGCCGCCGATCTCCTGGCGAAGTGCGCCCTCCCAGATGACGGCGTGTACGTGTAGGGGAGCATGACCCCGTAGCCGTTGCTGCCGCTTCATGCGTACAGCGACCACCCGTTCGATGTCGTCGGGGTTCTCCCAGAACTCGTCACTGACGGCCAGCGCCCTGGCGTAGTCGGCTGTCTGGAGCAGCCCGGGCACGAGCGACAGCTGCCAGGTACGAATGCGTGAAGCGGCATCCTCCATCGCGATGTACTCGGCCAGGCCTCCCATCTCCGGGATGTTCCGCCACCAGCCCCGCGCTTTGCGCCGTTCTCGGTCCAGCTTCGCGAGCTGGAGCAGGCCGTTCACGACCGCCTCGTCCGTCTCGTCGTACAGCTTGCACAGGGCGACGATGTCCGGATCCCGGAACGGGACCCAGCCGCGTTCCATCTTGGCGATCTTCGCTGCGGTCGCACTCAGCACTTGCGCCGCGTGCGGCTGAGTCAGCCCGGCAGCGTCGCGCATACGGAGCAGCTCACCACCCAGCCGTCGCGCAAGGACCGTCGAAACCCTGTTGTTTTCGGCCACTTGATGCACCTCCCGTACCGCGATCAGTCTTGCCTGCCCCTCACTCCAGGCACAACTACTCCTTGGGGATATATATCTCCGGTTTAGCTTGCACAGCCAAGGCGGCTCACCCTAGCGTCATCGACGAACCACCCGCCCACCCAGACCAGTTGGCGGAAGTGCACCGGCATGCCCCCGCATGCATCGGCAGAGCCACCGCCCCACCCGGAGGTGCATCGCACATGAGTGACCCGCAGCCCGAGCCCCCGCCCACCAGGCACGACGTGCGGAACTACCCGCCCCGGCAGGAATCGGTCCCCACCGCGCGGCGCCGAGCCGCATGGCTGGCCGTGGTCTGGGGGCAGCCGCACCTCGCGGCGGACGTCGCGCTGCTGGCCAGCGAGCTGACCACCAACGCGCTGCTCCACGGCTCCGTGGAGGACCGCTACCTCCAGGTCGAGGTGAGCCTCCGCGGAGCGTCGCTCCGCATCGCGGTCAGCGATCCGAAGGGCGAGCGGCGCCCCGAGCCGCGCACACCGCACCCCGGCGAACAGTTCGGCCGCGGCCTCCGGATCGTCGGCGCGACAGCGCACCGGTGGGGCGTCGACGAACGCTGCATCGGCAAGACCGTGTGGGCGGAGCTGCGCACCGGCCCGGATCCCGGCCCTGGTTAGGGTGCATGCATGACGTCGTGGATCGCGCCGAGCGCCATCGAAGCAGAGCTGTACGAAGCCAAGTTGAAGGGTGACTGGCCGCGCTACTTCGACGTACTGGCCCGCCACGAACTCTTCCTCGCCGCGCCCCGCGAGCACGTGGACGCCGAACCCGACGTCATCCGCTTCTACCCCGAGAACGACCGGCAGCTGTACGTCTGGACCGAAGGCGCGCTGCCCTCCCCCACCGACGACACCGTCTTCCACGCCAAGGACTTCGGCTGGTACGCGGCCGTCTGGGACGACCGGGAAGACCCGCCGTACCTCACCGTCAACCCCGGCACTCCCTGCGAGGCCAACCTCCCCGCCGCCGACCGCACCCGCTGGACCCGGCACCTCCAGCACGTCATCGACAACGAGATCGCCTACGGGCTCCCCCAGGACACCGTGCACACCCTGCGCCACGCCGAGCCGCTCGCCGGCCCCGTCGCGTTCGGGCTGGCCGCCGGCGCCCACCTCTCCGTACGCAACGGCCTCTTCTGGAACGCCCCCGGCTACCACGGCCAGGGCTACCTCCTCGAAAAGCGGAAGCTCGACGACTACTGGGGCGTGACGACCCGCGAGGACTGGCTGGACGTCACCGAGCGCCTGCTGGCCGCCGAGGTCAGCACCCCGGTCTGGGAGATGCCCCTGCACGTCCGCAAGGTGCTGGCCGAACACCACGGCGAGCTGCCGGCCATCGAGGAGTGGCGGGACGAGGTCGCGCACGCGATGCGCCGCAGCGTGTCCCGTACCGGCGCGGTCCGGACGGAGGAGGAGCTCGACCACCTGATCGGCGAGATGCAGCAGCTCGTCGGCCGGATCCTCCGCTACGAGCAGCGCTTCCGCGCCGACGGGCTGCTCAGCGACGGCGCGTACATCCGTTCCGTCCTCGCCTGGGACTACGGCCGCGCCTCCCAGATGGCCCGCTGGGGCCTCGGCGCCCGGCTCTGCACGCCCGCCGAGACCGAGGAGGCCGTCGTACGGGCGGGCGAGGCGTGCCGGGAGGTCTACGAGTCCTGGGAGGACCTCTCGGTCGGCTTCGTCCTCGGCCGGTGCCTGCACTTCGACGAGGAGGAGTTCGGCGAGTGGTACCAGGAGATGGTCACCGCGCACCGGGAGCTGATGTCCGATCCCGAAAGCCCTTGGCTGGGCATCGACTTCGCGTAGTCGGAGCAGAGGGCCCCGTTCACGGGGACGCGCCCGCCGGGACCGCCGTAGGGTCGCGGACATGACGACGACCGTTGCCTTCACCGAAACCGTACGGCAGCTGCTGGACGCCCCGCACCCGGCCGTCCTGTCCACCCTCAACCCCGACGGCAGCCCGCAGACCTCGGTGGTCTGGGTCTCCCGCGACGGCACGGACCTGCTGATCTCCACCGAGCAGGGCCGCCGCAAGGAGCGGAACATCGTCCGCGATCCGCGCGTCAGCCTGACCGTCTTCGACCTGAAGAACCCCTACTCGTACGTGGAGATCCGCGGCGAGGCGACCGTCACGGAGGATGCCGGCCGGGCCGTCGCCGTCCGCATCGCCGAGGAGTACCTCGGACCGGGCGGGGGCAAGGAGTACGCGGAGGCGCCGTCGGAGGCGGTCCGGGTGGTCGTACGCATCACCCCGACCCGGGTCCTGGGCAACGCGGCGCGCGCGTAGCCGTCGTAAGGGCCGTGGGGCCGGTAACGGCGGAGGGCCCCAAGGGCGGAAGGGGGCACCATGCCGGCCGGAAAGGAAGACGGAGACGGGACACGACCGTCTGGTGGCTGAACCTCCGGGCCCGCCCGTACGCCGCCCTGCGCCCCGCCGAGACGGCGGTGGTGGTCCTGGAACCCGTCCCGGGCGCCCGGTCAGCCGACCGCAACCGCCTCCGCAACCGGGGCGAGTGCCGTACGCAGCCCGTCGAGCAGCAGCCGGGCGGCCGGGGAGCGCCGGTCGGACCGGATGGCCAGCCCAAGGCAGGCGTGCGTGGCGGCATCGGTGACCGGCACCGTACGCAACCCCGCCACCCCGCCCGCCGACGACGGGCTCAGTACGGCGACCCCGGCCCCGCGCCGGACCAGGCCGAGCAGGGTCAGCGGGGCGCTCGCGTCGATGTCCACGCGCGGTTCGATCCCCGCCCGGAGGCAGGACCGCTCGTAGGCGGCCCGGATACCGGTGCCGTGCGACAGGCAGAGGATCCGCTCCGCCTCCGCCTGTACGTCGGCCAGCCGGACCGAGGCCCGGTCCAGGGGGTGCCCCTCGGGCACGGCGAGGGCGATCGGTTCGTCGATGACGACGGTGACGTCCAGCTCGGGCTCGGCCGCCGTGCCTGCCGGCGGGGCAGACGCGCCAGACGCGGCAGACACCGCCGACCGGTCATGACCTGGGAAGGCGAACAGGGCCAGGTCGATCGACCGCGCGAGGACCTGGCCCCGCAACGCCTGCGAGTCGTCCTCGTGCAGGCTCAGTACGACGCCCGGATGGGTCCGCCCGAAGTCGGCCACGGCGTCCAGGAAGCCGGGGATGGCACAGCCCCTGATCATGCCCAGCCGCACCCGGCCCCGTACGGCCTGTGCGAACTCCGCCGCCGTGTGCTCGATGCCCGAGAGCGCTTCCAGCGCCTCCCGGGCGAGCGGCAGCACCGCCTCACCCGCCGCCGTCAGCCGCACGCGCCGCCCGGAGCGCTCCAGCAGCTGCTGCCCCAGCTCCTTCTCCAGCTTCGCCACCTGGGTGGACACCCCGGACTGGCTGACGTGCAGCCGGGCCGCCGCCGCCGTGAACGTCCCCTCGTCCACCACCGCCGCGAGATACCGCAGCTGATGCATTTCCATAACCACGAATGATATTGCCAATCAGCTCCATCTGTTGGACAGATGGAACGGCGGAGGGCGACGATGAGTACATGAAGACGACGACGATGACTCCGGCAGAGATCTCCGAGAAGTACTTCACCGCCTGGCAGACGGGCGACTTCGACACCCTGCGCGGCCTCCTGGCCGACGACGTCGACTTCGCCGGCACCCTCGGCACGGCATCCGGTGCCGAGGAATGCCTGGCCGGCCTGCGCGGCATGTCCCGGATCCTCGAAAAGATCGAGGTCCATGCCCGGGTGGCGGACGACACCGACGTGATCACCTGGTTCGACCTGCACACCGCCGGCGCCCCGCCGGCCCCCACCGCGAACTGGACCCATGTGGAGAACGGCAGAATCACCCGCATCCGCGTCACCTTCGACCCCCGCGGCATCCTGGCCACCCTCGACCGCTGACCGTCTCCCGCCGGGGGCGCGCCCGGACACCCTGGTCGCCCAAGTACCGCTGCTCAGCGGGGCATCCGCCGCTCCAGCTCCCGCGCCCTCCCCCGCAGCCCCGTCTCCCAGGCCCCGCCGTCCGCCGGCGCGGACGTCCCCGTCCCTGTGGAAACCTGCACGTCCCGGAGCGGGCCTTCCGGAGCCGCACCGAGCCGCGCCCAGTCCACCGCGATCCCGGCGCGCTCCGCGAGGACCAGCACGGTCGCGGCGAAGCCTTCGGAGAGTGCGAGCACGACGGCGTGCCCCGTTCTCCGATGCCACCCCAGCAGGGCGTGGACGAAGTCCCGGAAGACGACCGGGTCGATCTGGCACTCGTCCCAGTCCATCGGCCCGATGCCCGACGGGAGTTCCAGCTCGGCCTCGAAGAGCGCCACGTGGCGCCGGAACAGCCGGGAGGCCCCGTTGGAGGGATTCCACAGCGTCTCGTCACCGATGTCGAAGTACTGACTCACCGCGAACCCCCGCCCGATCACGAAAGACCGCCGAGCCTACCCAGCGGGATCTCCGCGCTCACCCTGTTTCCGACCGTCAGACAACCGTCGGCGCACAGCCGCTACGGCAGCTCCGCGCGGACGCGGAGCCAGGTGTCCACGGCCGCGCCCAGCGGGTCGCCCTCCGCGAGGTGCGGCCGGGCTGCCTCCAGCGCGCCGAGCAGCCCCTTCACCCGCCGCAGGTGCACGATCCGCTCCCGGTCCAGGTCCCGCCAGACCTGGCCCGCCCGTACGGCCTCCTCCGGGCCTACGTCGACCCGCTCCAGCACCGCCCGGCACAAGGCAGCGGGATCCCGGAGCCGGTCCGGCTCGCCGACCTCGGGCCCGAGGTGCCGGATCAGGTACGCCCGCACCATCACGGCACTGTGCGCGGCACCCAGCGGATGCCCTCCGGTCCGCGCGATCGCCGCAAGGGCCACCCGCCCCCACCGGATCCGCGACTCACCTCCGAGGCGCTCGTCCTGCATGCGGTTGACGCTCAGCACCCGCAGGGTGTGCAGATCCTGCTCCTCGGCCCCTGGCCCCCCGCTCTCCAGGCCCTCCAGGCCCTCCAGGCCCTCCAGGCCCTCCAGGCCCTCCCGGCCCTCCCGGCCCTCCAACCCCTCCAGGCCCTCCAACCAGAATTCGGCATCCGCGAGCGCCAGCCCGGGCACCGGCACCGACCGGATCAGCTGCCCCCTGCCCAGCAGTGCCACCACGGGCCCGGTCAGCCACACCTTGGCGGAATGGCCGGCGACGACGTACGGGCACGCCTTCCCCCACCGCTCCGCCCGCCGCAGCACGATCCGCGACTCTCCGGCGGCGTAGAGCTGCCCAACCCGCGCCACCCCGCCCACGCACCGCACGACACACACGCCGCCGGCCGCGTCGGCCTGCTCGACGGAGTACACCTGCACCTCGGTGATCGGCACGCTGCCCGCCCCCATTCTCCGGCGGGAGCGTAACCGCTCCGGCGGCACCCGCACTCCCCGACCACAGGAGTCACGCCCGTTCCGGGACGGACCACTTGAGTACCGACTCACCCGAAACTGAGCACCGGCACCCATGCCCCGGCACCGCTCCCGCCGCGAGGATCGTTCCGTCCCCGCAGAAGGAGCAGCGCGATGAACCCCCAGCCCCACCCGGCCCCGTACGCCCCCTGGCAGCCCGCGGCCCGGCCCGCCCGCCGGGAGCGCCCGGCCGTCGCCGTACTCGCGAGCCTGCTGTGGCTGACCACCTTCGCGGCGCTCACCTGGCTTGCCGTCCTCCTGGGCATCGTCGCCGTCTGGGGCGCGGCCGCCGGCACCCCCCTCCTCGACTTCCTCCTCACGCCCGCCCTGATCCTCCTCGGCTCCGCCGCGGCCCTCACGGCCCTGGCCTTCGCCCCCGGCATCCGCCGCCTGGCCGTCTCCACCCGCATGCTCCTCCTGGGCGCCCTCGCCTGCCCGGCCCCCACGGCCCTGGCCATCTGGACCTGGCTCCACACAGGCTGACACCCCGCTGCGGTACACGGCCATGAAGGTCAGACGGTGCGGCAGCGAGTGGCCCAGTCCCCGTCAGGCATCAGCTGCTCTCCGTCAGCCCGCATGAGGACGAGGCCGTCACCCTCGAATGCGATTCGATCACCTGTGAAGAGAAAGAGCGAGCACTGTGCCCTTTCCCATCCGCAGCACGACCACGCCGTCCCCGTCGGCCGACTCCGCCCATGCGCGCGCACACCGAGCTCCGCACCATCCGGCCCGACCAACGCGGCGGTCCCTACAGCCGGATGTTTCGAACGCCTTCCGGGATAACGCCAGTTCGCAGTCGCCGCTCATGGCCTGGGCCCCCGTTCGCACTCCGGGGGTGATCGGCCGCTCCCTCCGGATCGCCGTACACAGGTGGCGCGTTGGCGAACAAGTGAACGGCCGGTCACCCGAAGGAGGGTGACCGGCCGTCAAGGAGCGCTTGGCTCAAGGGAGTTGTTTACGCCCAGGTGATCAGGCGCTTCGGGTCCTCCAGGACCGCTGCGATGTCGGCGAGGAACCGGGAGCCGAGTTCGCCGTCGATCAGGCGGTGGTCGAAGGACAGGGCCAGGGTGGTGACCTGACGGGGCTTCACCTTGCCCTTGTGGACCCACGGCTGGAGCTTGATCGCACCGACCGCGAGGATCGCGGACTCGCCCGGGTTCAGGATGGGCGTACCGGTGTCGACGCCGAAGACACCGACGTTGGTGATGGTGATCGTGCCGCCCTGCATGTCGGACGGGGAGGTCTTGCCCTCCCGCGCCGTGGTGACCAGGGAGGACAGGGCCTCCGACAGCTCCGGCAGGGTCTTGGCCTGGGCGTCCTTGATGTTCGGGACGATCAGGCCGCGCGGGGTGGCCGCGGCGATGCCGAGGTTCACGTAGTGCTTGAGCACGATCTCCTGGGCCGCCTCGTCCCAGGACGCGTTGACGTCCGGGTTGCGGCGTACGGCGATCAGCACGGCCTTGGCGATCAGGAGCAGCGGGTTGATGCGGAGGCCCGCCAGGTCCGGGTCCTGCTTGAGGTCCGCGACCAGCTTCATCGTCTTCGTGATGTCGAAGGTGATGAACTCGGTGACGTGCGGCGCGGTGAACGCCGAGCCGACCATCGCCTGGGCGGTGACCTTGCGGACGCCCTTGACCGGGATGCGGGTCTCCCGCGCGCCGGGCGCGGCAGCGGTCACGGCGGCCGGAGCAGCCGCCGGGACGGGAGCCTCGGACACGACCGCGGCCGGGGCCGGGACGGCCGCGGTCACGGCGGCCGCCGCCGCGTGCACGTCCTCGCGGGTGACCACGCCGCCGTCGCCGGTGGGGATCACGGTGGCGAGGTCGATGCCGAGGTCCTTGGCGAGCTTGCGCACGGGCGGCTTGGCCAGCGGGCGCTCGGCGGTGGTGAGCAGGGCGGTGAAGCCGTTGCCGTTGCCGTTGCCGTTCCCGGTGCCGGTGCTCACGCCGTTGCCGGTGCCGTTGCCCGTGCCGTTCAGGGCCGTGGCCGGGGCCTCGTACGCCGGGGCCGGCACGACGGCGGACGCCGCCGCCGCGGCCGGGGCCTTGCGCGGCCGGCGCTTGGTGGAGCCCTGGGCGACGCCGTAGCCGACCAGGACCGGCTGGCGGCCCTCCGGAGCCGGCTCCTCCGCCGCGGGGGCGGCCGTGGCCGCCGGAGCGGCGGCGGCCGGAGCCGCCTCGCCCCCGGCCACCTCCACGGTGATGATCACCTGGCCGACGTCGACCGTCACGCCCTCGCCGAAGCGCAGCTCGTGCACCACGCCGTCGAACGGGATGGGCAGCTCCACGGCCGCCTTCGCCGTCTCGACCTCGCAGACGACCTGGCCGTCGGTGACGGTGTCACCCGGCTGGACGTACCACTTGAGGATCTCGGCCTCGGTGAGTCCTTCGCCCACGTCGGGCATCTTGAATTCGCGGATCGTCACAGCGGCTCTCCTCAGAACGCCAGCGAGCGGTCGACGGCGTCGAGCACGCGGTCCAGTCCGGGCAGGTACTCCTCCTCCACCCGGGCCGGCGGGTACGGGGCGTGGAAGCCGCCGACCCTCAGCACCGGGGCCTCCAGGTGGTAGAAGCACCGCTCCGTGATGCGGGCGGCGATCTCCGAACCCACGCCCAGGAACACGGGCGCCTCGTGCACGATCACCAGCCGGCGGGTCTTCTCCACCGAGGCCTGGACGGTGTCGAAGTCGATCGGGGACATCGACCGCAGGTCCACGACCTCGACCGACTTGCCCTCCTCGGCGGCGGCCGCGGCGGCCTCCAGACAGACCTTCACCATCGGACCGTAGGCCGCGAGGGTGATGTCGGTGCCGGCCTGCGTCACGCGCGCCCTGTGCAGCTCGCCGGGGATGGCCTCGACGTCCACCTCGCCCTTGTCCCAGTAGCGGCGCTTCGGCTCGAAGAAGATCACCGGGTCGTCGCTCTGGATGGCCTGCTGGAGCATCCAGTACGCGTCGGACGGGTTGGACGGGGAGACCACCTTCAGGCCCGCCACGTGCGCGAACAGCGCCTCGGGGGACTCGCTGTGGTGCTCGACGGCGCCGATGGCACCGCCGTAGGGGATCCGGATGACGACCGGCATCTTGATCTTGCCCAGGGCCCGCGCGTGCATCTTCGCGAGCTGCGTGACGATCTGGTCGTAGGCGGGGAAGACGAACCCGTCGAACTGGATCTCCACCACCGGCCGGTACCCGCGCAGGGCCAGGCCGATGGCGGTGCCGACGATGCCGGACTCGGCGAGCGGGGTGTCGATGACCCGCTCCTCGCCGAAGTCCTTCTGCAGACCGTCGGTGATCCGGAAGACACCGCCCAGCTTGCCGACGTCCTCGCCCATGATCAGGACCTTGGGGTCCGTGTCCAGGGCCTTGCGCAGCGACTCGTTGAGCGCCTTCGCGATCGACATCTTCTCGACAGCCATGATCAGTGACCCTCCTCGAACGAAGCGAGGTAGGCCGCGAACTGGGCGCGCTCCTCGTCCACCAGCGCGTGCCCGTCGGCATAGATGTTCTCGAACATCGACATCGTGTCGGGGTCGGGCATGTTGCGCACGGCCTCGCGGACCCGCTTGCCGAGCGCCTCGCTCTCCGCCTCCAGCGCCGTGAAGAAGGCCTCGTCGGCGCCGCCGGTGGCCAGCAGGTGGGCCTTGAGGCGCTCGATCGGGTCCCGGGACTCCCAGGCGGCCCGCTCCTCGTCCCGCCGGTAGCGGGTCGGGTCGTCGGAGGTGGTGTGGGCGCCCATGCGGTACGTGAACGCCTCGATCAGCGTCGGCCCCTCGCCCTGCCGGGCCCGCTCCAGGGCCCAGCGGGTCACGGCCAGGCAGGCCAGGACGTCGTTGCCGTCGACCCGGACGCCGGGGAAGCCGAAGCCCTGGGCGCGCTGGTAGAGCGGTACGCGGGTCTGCCGCTCGGTGGGCTCGGAGATGGCCCACTGGTTGTTCTGGCAGAAGAAGACCACGGGTGCGTTGTAGACCGCGGAGAAGGTGAAGGCCTCGTTCACGTCGCCCTGGCTGGACGCGCCGTCGCCGAAGTAGGCGATGACCGCCGAGTCGGCGCCGTCCTTGGCCACGCCCATCGCGTAACCGGTCGCGTGCAGCGTCTGCGAACCGATGACGATCGTGTAGAGGTGGAAGTTGTTGGTGTTCGGGTCCCAGCCACCGTGGTTCACCCCGCGGAACATGCCCAGCAGGTTGGTGGGGTCGACGTCGCGGCACCAGGCCACGCCGTGCTCGCGGTAGGTCGGGAAGACGTAGTCGTCGGCGCGCAGTGCGCGGCCGGAGCCGATCTGGGCGGCTTCCTGGCCGAGCAGCGAGGCCCACAGGCCCAGCTCGCCCTGGCGCTGCAGGGCGGTCGCCTCGCCGTCGAAGCGGCGGGTCATGACCATGTCGCGGTAGAGCCCGCGCAGGTCTTCGGCGGTGATGTCGGAAACGTAGGAGAGAAATTCCGCGTTCTCCGCGTTCTCGCCGTCTTCCACCAGACGCCCCTCGGGCGTCAGCAGCTGTACGAGCTGGGGCTCGGCACTCTGCGCACCGGTCCCGGCGGCCTTGCGGGCGCTCGCCCCGGCCGCTGCTCGCTTGGTGCCGCTGCTGCGTCGCGGCTTGCGCGCGGCAGTGCTCTCCACGGTCACGTGTGCTCCTCCGTCGGTCCGGCACCCGGGTTCTCCGGGAACCAGTGCGGCTCGCCTGGTCCGTATCCCGCGCACGGGGTGGGTGCGACTCGTCCGGGAAACAGGCGTGACAGGCGCCCCGGCGAGTGCCCTGCGAAAAGCACGTTACCCAGTGCGCCACGGAACCGCGAAACCCCATTTGACCTGGGATTTTGCTTGGATTTCCAAGTAAATCCGGGGTGAGCCGGAACAACCACTGGTCACAGCCTCGCAGGGGGCCGGAACAACGGCACGTTATCCCGGGTAACTCCGGCAGGGAAGAGGTGAGTGTGTGAAGATGACTTCGTGCGCGAACAAGGAAAAATCACTGTATTTCTCCTTGACGACCACGAAGTGGTCCGTCGAGGCGTCTACGAGCTGCTGTCCACCGAGGGCGACATCGAGGTCGTCGGGGAGGCCGGCACGGCCGCCGACGCGCTCGTGCGGATCCCCGCCGTACGGCCCGACGTGGCGGTGCTGGACGTGCGGCTGCCGGACGGCAGTGGCGTCGAGGTCTGCCGTGAGGTGCGCTCGCGGAACGAGGACATCAAGTGCCTCATGCTGACCTCCTTCGCGGACGACGAGGCGCTGTTCGACGCGATCATGGCCGGGGCCTCCGGCTACGTGCTCAAGGCCATCCGCGGCAACGAGCTGCTGAGCGCGGTGCGCGACGTGGCGGCCGGGAAGTCCCTGCTGGACCCGGTGGCCACCGCCCGGGTGCTGGAGCGGCTCCGCGACGGCTCGAACGCGCGGGGTGACGACAGGCTGGCGAACCTGACCGAGCAGGAGCGGAAGATCCTCGACCTGATCGGCGAGGGGCTGACGAACCGGGTCATCGGGGAGCGGCTGCACCTGGCCGAAAAGACGATCAAGAACTACGTGTCCAGCCTGCTGTCGAAGCTGGGCATGGAGCGCCGCTCGCAGGCGGCGGCGTACGTCGCCCGGCTCCAGGCCGAGAGGCGCTGACGCGGGCGGGGCCCCGGGAGCGGCCCCGGCGGATACGGCGGATACGGCGGCTACGGCGGCTACGGCGGCCCGGGCCGCATCGGCAGCTTCGCCTTCCCCTCGGCGCACGGTCCGAATCGGGACCAAGGTCCCCCATCGCCGGGGCGGGATCCTCTTTTCCGGCGGGCCGCCGGTACCGGACAGTGGGCTCATGTCTCCGGAGGAACGCCGCGCCATCGACCTGCTGCGCCTGGTGCCCTACGGCCGGGTCGCCACCAGCATGCGGGCACTGCCCTGCCTCGCCGTCGCCCGCCACATCGTGGCGGACGGCGGGGTCGTCCTGAGGATGCACGCCGGCTTCGGCCACCACCGGGCGTGCCACGGCAGCGTCGTCGCCTACGGCGCGGACAACTTCAACTCCGGTGCGGAGCGGCTCTGGTCGGTGCAGCTCACCGGCCTCGCGACCGTCGTCGAACCCACCTCGGCCGAACTGGAACTCTTCGGCCCGGCACCGCGCTTCGCGCACGGCGAGTGCTTCGATCCCGTCCACCTGCGCATCGAGCCGCAGTTCGTCACCGTGCACACCCAGGAGAGCAGCGTGCACCGGGAGTTCCAGGGCGCGCGGTGAGACGCGCCCGGCCCTCCCGGTGCAGGGACTCCCACGACTCCCACGACTCCTACGTGGACGGGTCGCCCGGCTTGGGGTCGTCCGTCTTGGTCGGCGGGTCCGGGTCGACCGGCGGCTTGGACGAGGGCTTCGAGGACGTCGACGGCGCCGGCGGCTCCGAACTCGGCTCGCCCGACGGCTCCCCGCTCGGCTTCGTGGAGGCCGAGCTCGAGGCGGACGGGTCCGGCGTGTACGTCGGCGAGTAGGTGCCGCGCGTACGGCCCGAGGTCGGCGGCGTGTAGGTGTTCTGGTGCTGCCGCGAGGGCTCCCGCGTCTCCGGCGTCTCCTCCGGCTCCGGCTGGTCGCCGCCCGGTGTCTCGTTCTGCTTGTTGCTGACCGGCGGGGTCTGGCTGGTCGACGTACCGCCGCCCGGCGACTTGCCGGAGCCGGCCTTGTCGATGGCGAAGACCACGCCGGTGCCGATCGCGAGCACCGCGAGGGCGGCGAACAGCCACGCCTTCCAGCGGCCGCTGCCGCGCCCGTTGCCGTAGCCGTCCCCGTGGCCGCCGCGGCCGCCGTCGTAGTAGCCGCCACCGCCGCCGGGGAAGGCCGAGCCGTCGTCCGGGTTCAGCGGGGGCACCATCGGCTGCTGGAACTGCGAGGTGTTCGCGTGCGAGGGGTAGCCCGGCACCGGGCCGGTCCCGGGCGCCGGCATGACCGTGGTGACCGACGGCCCCTGGCGGTGCGGCAGGGCCATGGCGACCGGGCCGGTGTTCCAGGTGCCGGTGTTGCCGCCCTGCTCCTGGAGCATCTGCAGGGCGTACTGGACCAGACCGCGCATCTCCTCGGCGCTCTGGAAGCGGTCGTCCGGGTCCTTGGCCAGCGAACGCATCACCAGGCCGTCGAGCTCGGGCGGCAGACCGGCCGCGATGTGCGACGGCGGCACCGGCGCGTCCTGGACGTGCTGGTAGACCACCGAGAGCGGGGTCTCGCCGGTGAACGGGGGCCGCAGCGCGAGGAGTTCGTAGAGCAGGCAGCCGGTGGCGTAGAGGTCACTGCGGTGGTCCACGGCCTTGCCGAGGGCCTGCTCCGGCGACAGGTACTGCGGGGTGCCCATGACCATGCCGGTCTGGGTCATCGTCGACTGGGCGCCGTGCAGGGCGCGCGCGATGCCGAAGTCCATGACCTTCACCGCGCCGCCGTTGGTGATGATGACGTTGGCCGGCTTGATGTCACGGTGCACGATGCCGTGCTGGTGCGAGTAGGCCAGCGCCTCCAGCACACCGGAGACGATGATGAGCGCCTGCTCCGGGCCCGGGGCCTCGGCGCTGATCAGCAGGTCACGGATGGTGCGGCCCTCGACCAGCTCCATCACGATGTAGGGGACGGTGTTCGGGCCGACCCGGTCCTCGCCCGAGTCGTACACGGCGACCACCGCGTGGTGGTTGAGGCCGGCCACCGACTGCGCCTCACGCGTGAACCGGGCCTTGGAGACCGGGTCCTCGGCGAGGTCGGCGCGCAGCAGCTTGACGGCGACCGTGCGGCCCAGGCGCACGTCCTCGGCGGCGAACACCTCGGCCATGCCGCCGCGGCCCAGCTTGTGCGTGAGGCGGTACCGGCCGTCGCCGACGATGCCGCCGGCGCCCCAGTGGACAGGATCCTCGGCCATCCCGGCGCCATCTGCCTCGGGTTCGGGTGCCATCAGTCCTCGCCGTCGTCTCTGTCGGGCCGCGCATGCGGGGCTCTCGTTCGGGGTGCTCCCATGAACGCTACAGCCTTCCGGGCGGTCGCTGTTCGGACGTGAACGTGCCGTGACCACATGACAACCCCGTGGTCACGGAACGGGTACTCGGCTTGACGTGTGCTTGCCCTCCGGCAGACTGGGCGCGACAAAAGAGTGGCGAGGGGAAGCAAAGACGATGAGCCAGGACGGCGCTGAGGGCCGGTACGCAGGCCGTTCCCTGGCGGGTGGGCGTTATCAGCTGAGGGATTTGCTGGGCGAGGGCGGCATGGCGTCCGTGTACCTGGCGTACGACGCGGCGCTCGACCGCCAGGTGGCGATCAAGACCCTGCACAGCGAGCTCGGCCGGGAGGCGTCCTTCCGCGAGCGGTTCCGCCGCGAGGCCCAGGCTGTAGCGAAACTGTCGCACACGAACATCGTGTCGGTCTTCGACACCGGGGAGGGCGACCTCGACGGCACGATGATGCCGTACATCGTCATGGAGTACGTCGAGGGCCGTCCGCTCGGCTCCGTGCTGCAGGCGGACATCGCCCAGTACGGCGCGATGCCCGCGGACAAGGCGCTCAAGGTGACCGCCGACGTGCTGGCGGCGCTGGAGACCAGTCACGACGTCGGCCTGGTGCACCGCGACATCAAGCCCGGCAACGTCATGGTGACCAAGCGCGGCGTGGTCAAGGTCATGGACTTCGGCATCGCCCGCGCGATGCAGTCCGGCGTCACCTCCATGACGCAGACCGGCATGGTGGTCGGCACCCCGCAGTACCTGTCGCCGGAACAGGCGCTGGGACGCGGCGTGGACGCCCGGTCCGACCTCTACTCCGTCGGCATCATGCTGTTCCAGCTGCTGACGGGCCGGCTGCCGTTCGACGCGGACTCGCCGCTGGCGATCGCGTACGCGCACGTGCAGGAGGAGCCGGTCGCTCCGTCCTCCGTCAACCGGTCGGTCTCGCAGGCGATGGACGCGCTGGTGGCGCGGGCGCTGAAGAAGAACCCGAACGAGCGCTTCCCTTCGGCGGCGGCCATGCGCGACGAGATCGCGCGGGTGCTGTCGGCCGGTCAGACGGCCGCGCCGATGATCGTTGCGGGCGGGCCCGTGAACAGCGGGGCCGGGGTCGGCTCGGCGGTGTTCCCGCCGGTGGACTCCTCCCTGCCGCACCCGCCGCAGCAGGCGGTGCAGCAGCCGTACCAGCCGTACGCGCCGCAGCAGCACACCCCGGCGCCCGCTCCCGGCCCGGTGCAGCAGCAGGGGTACGCGTACCCGCCGCCACAGCAGCACACGCCGCCGCCGATGCCGCAGCAGGCGTACCAGCAGCACCAGGGGTACGCGCCGCAGACGCCGCCGCCGTTCTCCGCCTCCCACACGGCACAGCAGCCGGCGACGGGCTCGGGCCGGTCGGGCGGGCAGCGGAACACGCCCGTGATCGCCGGCGCCATCGCGGTGGCACTGCTGGCGATCGGCGGTCTGATCGCGGTCATCAACATGGACGGTGAAGACGACCCGTCGGACACGAACAACAGCGCACAGGGCGGTTCGGCGAGCCCGGGGGCGTCCGGGGCGGCGACCGGGTCGGCGCGGCCGGGCTTCAAGGGGCCGGACCCCGCGCGCACGATCAATCCCGACAAGTGCAGCAACGCGTACAAGTCCTGGGACGACCCGAAGA
Organism: Streptomyces sp. NPDC089799; assembly: GCF_040684755.1. NCBI lineage: Bacteria > Bacillati > Actinomycetota > Actinomycetes > Kitasatosporales > Streptomycetaceae > Streptomyces > Streptomyces sp. NPDC089799. The sequence continues at coordinate 82,462 of NZ_JBFBGR010000030.1, forward strand.
AGGTCAGCGCCCCGGACTTCCGGTACATGAACCTGACCTCGGTCAAGGAATGCGCCCAGGCCGCGGGCTGGAAGATCAAGACGCAGGACCGCGATGAGGCGGTGTACGGCAAGGACATCGTGATGGAGCAGTTCCCGGCGCCGCAGACCGCCGTGGACAAGACCGGCGCGGAGTTCACCCTGGTCGTCTCCACCGGCTACCCGGCGCAGTAGCCGCCAGTCTCCGGGACCGCGTCCCGGGTGCCGCCCGGGGGCGGGCCCGGGACGCGGGCGTTTCCGGAGTGTTCCCGTGGGCGTGGCGAGGGTTTCCGGGTGCCGGGTTTGCCCTGATATGTGAATCTGAGCCTGACATCTCGGCTGCTCGCCCCGGATCCGGTCCGGGGGACTCCAGTGACGGGAGGGGCTCCCCGTGACTCGACTCCGCGTGCTGCGCAGGCCCGCCGCGGTGGCCGCGCTCGGCTGCGCGCTGCTGCTGCCGGCGGGCTCCGCGTTCGGCGAGGCGGCGTACGGCTCCCCGTACGGCCGACCGCACGGCACCTCCGCGCACCGCCCTTCCGCGCACCACCCCTCCGTGGACCGCCCCTCCGTGGACCGCCAGGCCGCCGATGACCCCGCCGCCGTACGGATCGGTGACGAGGACCTGCGCGAACTGGCCGGCAGCCCGGCCGGTGCCGGCCGGGAGCGTCCCGGCAGGCCCGCCGACGCGCCCGCCAATCCCGAGGTCGTGGTCGCCGTACGGCCGGCCGAGCCGCCCCGCGTGGACCGCCCGGCCCGCCCGGCCCTCCCGGCCCTCCCCGACCGGCCGACCCTCCCCGACCGGCCGGGGATCCCGAACCGGCCCGACCTTCCCGGCCGGCCGGAGCTCCCCGGACGGCCGGACGCTCCCGACCCGGCGCACGAGCCGCCGTCCGCTTCCTGGCCCGAGGGCGAGCCGCCCGCCTCCTCCCTCGGCACCGGACCGGACTCCCGCGCGGCCGACCTGGCGGCGCACATACTGCCGCTGGGCACCGGGCTGGCCCTGATCGGCCTGGGCCTGGGGTTCATCGGGGTGCGCCTGCGGCGCGACTGACCGGCACGGCCGACCGGCGCGACCGGGGCCACAGACCGGTACGGCTGACCGGCACGAACCCGTCCCGAGTCCGTCCGGCGCTCGTCCGGAGTCCCTCGCGAGTCCCTCCCGAGTCCCTCCAGAGCCGGGTGGTCCCCCCTGAGAGGTACGCCCCGAGACGGTTGCCCGGCCCGGCATACTCGGTATACATACTGAGTATGTCGATCCGCCACGGTCTCCTCGCCCTACTGGAACGCGGCCCCCGGTACGGCTCCCAGCTGCGCACCGAGTTCGAGTCGCGCACCGGTGCCACCTGGCCGCTCAACGTCGGGCAGGTCTACACGACCCTGGCCCGCCTGGAACGCGACGGCCTGGTCGCCCCCGGCGGCGAGGACGAGGCCGGCCACACGCTCTACGCCATCACCGGCTCGGGCCGCGCCGAGCTGCACTCCTGGTACGGGCGGCCCGTCGACCGCACCAACCCGCCGCGCGACGAGCTGGCCATCAAGCTCGCCATGGCCGTGGGCGCCCACGGCGTCGACATCCGCGCCGTCATCCAGGCCCAGCGGCACGCCACCGTCCAGGCCATGCAGGACTACACCCGGCTCAAGGCCCGGGCACTCGCCGCGATCGAGAGCGGGACGTCCCGCGAACGCGACGACCTGGCCTGGCTGCTCGTGCTGGAGCAGCTCATCTTCCAGACCGAGGCCGAAGCCCGCTGGCTCGACCACTCCGAAACCAGGCTCGTACGGCTCGCCGCCCTCACCGGCGAGGCGCGTACGGGCAACGACAGCGCGGGACCGGCAACCACACCGGCCGTCACAGCGGCCGCCACACCCGCCACACCGGCCGCCACACCGGCCACACCGACCACCACCCGGCCCGCCACACGCGCGCCGCGCGGCTGAACCGCTCCAGGGGGGACACTCCACATGCGCAACCCGAACCACGACCGGCAGCAGCCGGTACTGCAACTGCAGCGGCTCACCCGCGTGCACGGCAGCGGTGCCACCGAGGTGCACGCCCTGCGCGGTATCGACCTCGACGTCCACCCGGGCGAACTCGTCGCCGTCATGGGGCCGTCCGGGTCCGGCAAGTCCACGCTGCTCACCCTGGCCGGCGGACTGGACCGGCCCAGCGACGGCCGGGTGATCGTCGAGGGCACCGACATCACCACCGCCGGCCGCAAGGAACTCGCCGCCCTGCGCCGGCGCAGCATCGGCTACGTCTTCCAGGACTACAACCTCATACCGGCCCTCACCGCCGCCGAGAACGTGGCGCTCCCGCGCGAGCTGGACGGGATCTCCGCCCGCAAGGCCCGGGTCTCCGCGCTCGCCGCGCTGGAGGAGATGGGCCTGGCGCAGCTCGCCGACCGGTTCCCCGACGAGATGTCCGGCGGCCAGCAGCAGCGGGTGGCCATCGCCCGCGCCCTGGTCGGCGACCGCCGCCTGGTCCTGGCCGACGAGCCCACCGGCGCCCTGGACTCCGAGACCGGCGAGTCCGTGCTCGCGCTGCTGCGGGCCCGGTGCGACGCGGGCGCGGCCGGCATCCTGGTCACCCACGAACCGCGGTTCGCGGCCTGGGCGGACCGCGTGGTCTTCCTGCGCGATGGCAACGTGGTCGACGAGACCGTGCGCACCGGGGCCGACACCCTGCTCTCCGGGCAGGCGGCCGGCCGGTGAACTCCTGGTACCACTCCTGGGTCGCGGCGATCCGGATCGCCCGCCGCGACGCCTGGCGCTCCAAGGGCCGCAGCCTGCTGGTGCTGTCGATGATCGCGCTGCCGATCCTCGGTGTGAGCGCCGCGGACCTGACCCTGCGCAGCGCCGAACTCAGCCCGGCGCAGCGGATGGACCGGGTGCTCGGCGCGGCCGACGCCAGGATCGAGCGCTCGGGGGTCGACGGCCCGCTGCTCCAGTCGCCGGACGGGAGCGACTACGCGCCGGTCGGCGGCTTCGACGACAGCAAGTGGATCCGGCCGGGCGCCGAGAAGTCCGTCGACCCCGGCACCGCGCTCCCGGCGGGCGCGCAGCACGTGAAGGACAGCTCCGGCAGCGCCCGGATGCGCACCCGGCACGGCATCCTCGACACGGCCGTGCGCGAGATCGACACCCGCAGCCCGCTGACGAAAGGCCTGTTCACCCTCGACCGGGGCCGGATGCCCGGGCAGCCCGGCGAGGTCGCGGCCACCCGGCACTTCCTGGAGTCCTCCGGGCTGTACGTCGGGTCCACGGTGGTGGCGCGCGGCGCCGAGCACCTCAGGTACAAGATCGTCGGCGCCTACGAGCTCCCGGACGAGCTCACCGCCGACCAGCTGCTGGCCCCGCCCGGCACCGCGCTGACCCCGCTGAACAAGGCACTGGTCGCGGCCGGGCTGCAGGGGATCACCGCCCAGGACACGTACCTGGTCGAGGTCGGCGGCGAAGGTTTCACGTGGAACATGGTCCAGCAGGCCAACACCAAGGGCGCGGTGGTGGTCTCCCGCGCGGTGGTGCTCGACCCGCCCGCAAACTCCGAGGTCCCGCTGTACCGACAGGAGGGCGCCCGGAACTACCAGGCGAGCGAGGCGTACAAGGCGAGCGCCCTCGCCATGGCCGCGACCATCGTCGGGCTCGCCATGCTGGAGATCTGCCTGCTGGCCGGGCCCGCCTTCGCGGTCGGCGCCCGCCGGTCGCGCCGCCAGCTCGGTCTGGTCGGCGCCAACGGCGGCGACCGGCGCCACATCCGGGCCATCGTGCTCTCCGGCGGCCTGGTCATCGGGGCCGCGGCGGCCGTGGTGGGCAGCGTGCTCGGCATCCTGCTGACGTTCGCGCTCCGGCCGCTGCTGGAGGAGCAGCTCGGCAACCGCTTCGGTGACTGGGACTTCCGCCCGCTGGAGCTCCTGGGCATCGCGCTGGTCGCCGTCCTGACCGGCCTGCTCGCCGCGATCGCCCCGGCCGTCACGGCCTCCCGGCAGAGCGTGCTGGCCTCGCTCACCGGCCGCCGCGGGGTCCGCAAGGCCAACCGGGTGCTGCCCGTGCTGGGGTTGATCGCCATCGCCCTGGGCGTGGCCGTCGCCGTGTACGGCACCGCGGCCGACATGGGGTTCATGGTGGTGGCGGCCGGCAGCACGCTGGCCGAGCTGGGTCTGGTGGCGCTCACCCCGGTGCTGGTCGGCCTGTTCGGCCGGGCCGGCCGGTGGCTGCCGCTGTCGCCGCGGCTCGCGCTGCGCGACGCGGTGCGCAACCGGGGGCGTACGGCTCCCGCGGTGGCCGCGGTGCTCGCGGCGGTGGCCGGCACGGTCGCGGTCGCCACGTTCCAGCAGAGCTCGGAGGCCCAGGGGCGGCACGAGTACGTGGCCAGCCTCCCGTACGGCGTCGGCTCCGTGAACTCCGTCCAGGGCAACGGGTTCCGCGAGGTGCCTGCCGTCCGGCAGGCGCTCTCCCGTGAACTCCCGGTCGCCGTAAGGGCGGACACCGATCGGATCGTGGTCGGCCGGCCGGGCTGCGACCAGTGGGCCGGTGAACAGGGCTGTGGCCGCGCCGAGGTCCTCGTACCGAAGGACCAGCGGTGCCCGCTGTGGGAGGGGAAGGGACCGGAGAGCTACACGCCGGATCAGATCCGCACGTTCCGGCAGGACTGGCGGTGCAAGGAGAGCGAGGGCTTCGCCGAGTACGGGACCCTGGTCGCGGACGAGAAGCTGCTGAGCACCCTGGCCGTCACCGACCCGGCGACGGTACGGGCGCTGAAGTCGGGCCGGGCGGTCTCCTTCGACCGGCGGCAGGTCAAGGACGGCAAGGTCACCATCCGGCTGGTCACTGACCTGCAGAAGGCCGACGAGGCGTCCATGCGGGGCGAGGACGCCCCGGGCCAGGACAAGGTCTTCCCCGTGCACCAGGCGCCGGACTCGGTGAAGTCCTACGGCGTCCGGCTGGTCCTGCCGCCGTCCGCGGCGCGGACCGCCGGGCTCCAGACGGTGCCGTACGGCTCGTACTTCACGCTCGACGCGAAGCCCAGCAGCGAGCAGCGGCAGCAGCTGGACGGCGAGATCGACCGGATCGGCGCGGAGGTCGGCCTGCACATCGAGAACGGCTACCAGGGCGACAACAGCCTGGTGCTGCTGGCCCTGGGCGTGTTCGCGGGCCTGGTCACCATCGGCGCGGCCGGGATCGCCACCGGGCTGGCCCAGGCGGACGCCGAGGCCGACCTGAAGACACTGGCCGCGGTGGGTGCGCCGCCGCGGGTGCGGCGGACCCTGTCGGGCTTCCAGTGCGGAGTGGTCGCGGCCATGGGCGTGCTGCTCGGGTCGGCGGCCGGGGTGCTGCCGGCGATCGGCCTGCGGCTGACCCAGCGGCGGGACCAGATGGACTTCTGGGAGGAAGGCGTGGCCCGGGGCTGGGGCATGAACACCCCGAAGCCGTTCGTCCCGGTGGTCGTGCCCTGGGGCACGCTGGCGGCCCTGCTGGTGCTCGTCCCGCTGGGTGCGGCCCTGCTGGCGGCCCTGGTCACCCGCTCGTCCGGCGCCCTGGCCCGCCGCGCGACGGGATGACGGGGTGACGGGGTGACGGACCCCACAACGCGGTGGCGGACCCCGTAACACGGCGAGGCACCCTCATACCGCCACAAGACGGACACCGCGACGCGGGCATGCCCCTGGGAGGGTGGATCACCCCTCCCAGGGGGCACACCGTGTGAGAACGAAGGTGTGGGAGAGAATGGCGGCATGGAGATGCCGAGGAGTGAACGGTCGCAGGACAACCCCCCGCAGGTCCTGATCGTGGGCCAGGACGGGATGGCGGTCGGCGGCGCCGATGACGAGTCGCGCGAGGTCCCGGTGACGGAAATGGTCGAACAGCCAGCCAAGGTCATGCGGATCGGCAGCATGATCAAGCAACTTCTGGAAGAAGTCCGCGCTGCCCCTCTGGACGAGGCCAGCCGGGTCCGCCTGAAGGACATCCACGCCTCCTCGGTCAAGGAACTCGAGGACGGCCTGGCACCCGAACTGGTCGAGGAACTGGAGCGCCTCTCGCTCCCCTTCACGGACGAGGCGATCCCCTCGGAAGCGGAACTGCGCATCGCGCAGGCGCAGTTGGTCGGCTGGCTGGAGGGCCTCTTCCACGGCATCCAGACCGCCCTGTTCGCCCAGCAGATGGCGGCCCGGGCCCAGCTCGAACAGATGCGCCGCGCCCTTCCCCCGGGCGCCCCGTCGGACGACGACGAAGGCCACGGCCCGATCCGCTCGGGCGGCCCGTACCTGTAATCCGCCGAACTCCGCCCCCTCACCCCGAGGGGGCGGAGTTCTTCTTTGCGCCCCCTCGGGGTGAGGGGGCGGGCAGGGCGCGGAGCGGGGCTGGGGGAGAGCCCGAAGCGGAGGCCGGGGCAGAGCCCCGAACCGGGGCGCGGGCAGGGCCCCGAAGCGGGGGTTGGGGCAGAGCCCCGAAACGGGGGTTGGGGCAGAGCCCCGAACCGGGGCCCGGGGCAGAGCCCCGAACCGGGGCCCGGAGCAGAGCCCCGAAACGGGGCCCGGAGCAGAGCCCCGAAACGGGGCCCGGAGCAGAGCCCCGAAACGGGGCCCGGAGCAGAGCCCCGAAACGGGGCCCGGGGCAGAGCCCCGAAACGGGGGCCGGGGCGGAGCCCCGGTTTCGGGAAAGGGGCGGGGTGGGGAACAGCCCCGCAGGGAACGGCCGGTGAGCCGCCTCCGGCCGGCCCGGGCAGCCCCGCGGCACAGGCCGCCAGGGCCGACACCCGCCACGGGACTTCGGGCGCGGCGAGCCATACTCGACCCCATGAGCTACGACGCCATCGTCCTCGCCGGCGGCGCAGCCGAACGGCTGGGAGGTGCCGACAAGCCCGGCCTCAGCGTCGGCGGCCGCACCCTCCTCGACCGTGTGCTCGGCGCCTGCGCGGACGCCCGCCACACCGTGGTCGTCGGCCCCCGCCGTCCCACCGCCCGCCCCGTGACCTGGGCCCGCGAGTCCCCGCCCGGCGGCGGTCCGCTGGCCGCACTGGACGCCGGGCTCCGGCAGAGCACCGCCGAGCTGGTGCTCGTACTCTCCGCCGACCTGCCGTTCCTGGACCGCACGACCACCGTCGCACCACTGCTGGCGGCCGGCCGCACCGCCGCCGACGGCGCCCTCCTCCGCGACCCCTCCGGCCGCGACCAGCCCCTCGTCGCCGTCTACCGTGCCGAACCGCTCCGCCGCGAGATCGCCCTGCTGGCCACCGAGCACGGCACCCTCACCGGTCTGCCGCTGCGCGCCCTGCTCGCCGAACTCGACCTCACCCGCGTCCCCGCGCAGCCCCTCGCCTCCTTCGACTGCGACACCTGGGACGATCTCGCGGCCGCCCGCGCCCGGATCAGGGAGCATGGGAACGTGCTGGACGAATGGATCACCGCCGTCAAGAACGAGCTGGGCATCGACGTCGACGTCGACACCAAGACCCTGCTCGACCTCGCCCGCGACGCCGCCCACGGCGTCGCCCGGCCCGCAGCGCCGCTGACCACCTTCCTCATCGGCTACGCGGCCGCCCAGGCCGCCGCCGGCGGCGGCGACCCCGCCGAGGCGGTCAGCCGTGCGTCCCGGCAGGCCTCGGCGCTTGCCCTGCGCTGGGCCGACGAGGCGGGGACCGGCCCCACGGGGGAATCCGGATGACCCCCGCACACGCTCCCGGCTCCCCGGCGGAACGCGACCTCGACGAAGCCCTGCTGCTCGCCGTGGGCCTGAGCACCCCGCTCCGGCCGGCCGCCCGCGCCGGATCCGGCGGCGGTGACGAGGACGGCGACGGCAAGGGCGAGCGCGACAGCCAGGGAAAGCGGGCGGGTGCGCACCGTGCCCCGGGGCCGGTCCCCGAGCACGATGCCGCCCCGGACCGCGGCCCCGCCCCGGACCGCGGCCCCGCCACAGACCGCGGCCCCGCCACAGACCGCGGCCCCGCCACAGACCGCGACGCCGCCCCGGCCCCCGCCGACCGGGGTCCCCGCCGCCCGCCCACCCATGAGCAGGCACTGGACCAGGCCCTCGCGCTGGTCGCCCGTACCCCCGACGCCGGCGGCCACCGCGCCGCCCCCTGGGCAAGGGCCCGGGACCTGGCCGCGCGGGCCGGCGCGGGCCGCCGGGAGCGGACCCACCGGGTGCCGCTCGCGGACGCCCTCGGCGAGGTGCTCGCCGAGCCCCTGAACGCCCTCACCGACCTGCCCTCCTTCGACACCTCCGCCATGGACGGCTGGGCCGTCTCCGGCCCCGGCCCCTGGGCCGTCCGCCCCGGCGGCACCGCCCTGGCCGGCGCCGAGGAGCCCGCCCCGCTGGCCGACGGCGAGGCCGTGCCCATCGCCACCGGCGCCCGGGTCCCCGCCGACACCACCGCCGTGATCCGCAGCGAGCACGCGCGCACCGACGAGCTCAAGGGCCGGCTGTACCCGCGGCGCGAGGTGATCGCCGGCCAGGACATCCGGCCGCGTGCCCAGGAGTGCCGCACGGGCGACCGCCTGCTGCCCCCGGGAGCCCGCGTCACCCCCGCCGTGCTCGGCCTCGCCGCCGCCGCGGGCTATGACGAGCTCACCACCCGCGCCCGGCCCCGCGTGGAGGTGCTGGTCCTCGGCGACGAGCTGCTCACGTCGGGCCGCCCGTACGACGGCCTGATCCGGGACGCCCTCAGCCCCATGCTCGGGCCCTGGTTCGCCGGGCTCGGGGCGCAGGTACTCGGCACCCGCCGGCTCGGCGACGACCCCGCCGGCGTCGAGGAACTCCACCGCGCCCTCACCGATTCGCCGGCCGATCTCGTGGTCACCACCGGCGGCACCGCCTCCGGCCCGGTCGACCACCTGCACCCCGTGCTGCGCCGGCTCGGCGCCGAACTGCTGGTCGACGGCGTCGCCGTCCGGCCGGGGCATCCGATGCTGCTGGCGCGCCTCACCGCCGGCCGGTTCCTCGTCGGCCTGCCCGGGAACCCGCTGGCCGCCGTCTCCGGGCTGCTCACCCTCGCCGAGCCCCTGCTGCGCGGGCTGGCCGGCCTGGCACCGCGCCAGCACTGGACCGCCGCCCTCCGGGACGACGTACCGGGCCACCCGCACGACACCCGGCTGGTCCCGGTGGTCCTGTCCGGCGACCTCGCCGTACCGCTGCGCTACCACGGCCCGGCCATGCTCCGCGGGGTGGCCGCCGCCGACGCGCTGGCCGTCGTACCGCGCGGCGGCGCCCGGGCCGGCCAGGAACTGGAGGTCCTCGAACTGCCGTGGACCGCCACGGCAGGGGAATGGTCCTCCCCCGGCCCCGGCGGCTCCTCCGGTTCCCCGGACTCCGCCGGACGGTGCGAAGCGTGAAGCTCCACGGCAAGGACGCGATGGCCCGCGAGGCCGGCGAGCGGCTCGTCTCGCACCGCGTCCAGATGCCCACCCGGGTGGTGGGGAAGCCGCTCCGGCAGGTCATAAAGCGCCTGCTGATGGCGCTGTTCGTGCTGGTCCTGACGGTCCTCATCGTCTATGCCGACCGCGAGGGCTACCACGACAACGCCAACGAGACGGTCGACTTCCTCGACTGCGTCTACTACGCGACGGTGACCCTCTCCACCACCGGCTACGGCGACATCGTCCCGTACAGCGACAGCGCCCGGCTGGTCAACATCCTGCTGATCACGCCGCTGCGCGTACTGTTCCTGATCATCCTGGTCGGCACCACCCTGGAGGTCCTCACCGAGCGGACCCGGGACGAGTGGCGACTGAACCGCTGGAGGAAGCAGTTGCGTGACCACACGGTGGTCGTCGGTTTCGGCACCAAGGGGCGGTCGGCCCTGCAGACCCTGCTGGCCACCGGCCTGGACAAGCAGCGGGTGGTCGTCGTCGATCCCAGCGCCAAGGTGGTCGACACGGCCAACGCCGAGGGACTGACGGGTGTGGTCGGGGACGCCACCCGCTCCGACGTCCTGGTCCGCGCCGAGGTGCAGAAGGCCCGTCAGATCATCATCGCCACCCAGCGCGACGACACAGCCGTCCTGGTCACCCTGACGGCCCGCCAGCTCAACCGGAGCGCGAAGATCGTCGTGGCGGTGCGCGAGGAGGAGAACGCCCCGCTGCTCCGCCAGTCCGGCGCCGACGCCGTCATCACCAGCGCCAGCGCGGCCGGACGGCTGCTCGGCCTGTCGGTGCTCAGCCCCAGCGCGGGCACCGTGATGGAGGACCTGATCCAGCAGGGCAGCGGCCTGGACCTGCTGGAGCGGCCGGTGAACCGGTCGGAGGTCGGCAAGGGCGTCCGGGAGACCGACGACCTGGTGGTCAGCGTGCTCCGCGGGCACCGGCTGCTCGCGTACGACGACCCGCACGCCGGCCCGCTCCAGCTGACGGACCGGCTCATCGTGATCGTCCGCGCCGCACCGCCCGGAGCCGGAGCGGGAGCGGCGGCGCCGTCCGCGGCGCACTGAACGCGCCCGCGGACGTACGTACTTCAGCGTCCTGCCGGCGCGTACTACTGTCCGGGCCATGCATGCGATCACCATTCCGCAGCCCGGCGGCCCCGAGGCCCTGGTCTGGGCCGACGTACCCGATCCGGTGCCCGGCGAGGGCGAGGTCCTCGTCGAGGTCGCGGCCAGTGCCGTGAACCGCGCCGACGTGCTTCAGCGGCGGGGCTTCTACGATCCGCCGCCGGGCGCCTCCCCGTACCCGGGCCTCGAATGCTCGGGCCGGATCACGGCGGTCGGCCCCGGGGTCTCCGGCTGGGCGGTGGGCGACGAGGTGTGTGCGCTGCTGTCGGGCGGCGGGTACGCGGAGCAGGTCGTGGTCCCCGCCGGGCAGTTGCTGCCGGTACCGGCCGGGATCGACCCGGTCACCGCCGCGGCACTGCCCGAGGTGGTCTCGACGGTCTGGTCGAACGTGTTCATGGTGGCCCATCTGCGGCCCGGTGAGACCCTGCTGGTGCACGGCGGCGCGAGCGGCATCGGCACCATGGCGATCCAGCTGGCGAAGGCCGTCGGGGCCCGGGTGGCCGTGACCGCCGGCGGGCCGGAGAAGCTGGCCCGCTGCAAGGAGCTGGGTGCGGACGTCCTCATCGACTACCGCGAACAGGACTTCGTGGCCGAGGTCCGGGAGGCGACGGGCGGGGTCGGCGCGGACGTCATCCTGGACATCATGGGGGCGAAGTACCTGTCCCGGAACGTGGAGGCGCTGGCCGTGAACGGGCGGCTCGCGGTCATCGGACTGCAGGGCGGGGTGAAGGCCGAACTCGACCTGGGGGCACTGCTGTCGAAGCGGGCCGCGGTCACCGCGACCTCGCTGCGGGCCCGGCCCCCGGAGGAGAAGACCGCTATCGTGGCCGCCGTACGGGAGCACGTGTGGCCGCTGATCGAGGGTGGGCTGGTACGGCCGGTCGTCCACGGGACGTTCCCGCTCGCGAATGCCGCGGAAGCGCACAGGGTGCTGGAATCGGGCACGCACGTGGGGAAGCTGCTTCTGCTCAGTCGCTGATCTGTAACATTCCCGCCATTCCCAAGGCCCTTGGTGCGGCATATAAGGTGATGGTAAGTGCGGGGGAATACTCGCGCGTTCCTGAGTAGTAATCACTTATCAGCAAAGGCCACAGCTTTCATGGCATTCCCGCAGCAGCCCGACCCCAACGCCCCCTGGGGTTACGCCCCCAACGGCATTCCTTACTCCGAGAAGTCGAAGATCGTCGCCGGCGTTCTCCAGCTGTTCCTCGGCGGTCTCGGCATCGGTCGCTTCTACACCGGTCACGTGGGCATGGCCATCGGCCAGCTGCTGACCTGTGGTGGTCTGGGTATCTGGGCTCTGATCGACGGCATCATGCTGCTGACCAGCAGCACCGCCACCGACTCGAACGGCCGCGTCCTGCGCGGCTGAGCATGAGTTCGACCGGTATGACGGCAGGGCCCGCACCGTGGACGGTGCGGGCCCTGCCGGTCGTGCTCGGCGCCGCCGCAGTGGCGGGCGCCGTCTACGTGTACGGGCACAGCCCGTACGACCCCTCCCAGCTGCTGCCCCGCTGCCCGTGGCAGTGGGCGACCGGTCTGTCCTGCCCCGGCTGCGGGGGCACGCGCATGGCGTACAGCCTGCTGCACGGCGACCTGGCGGGTGCCGCCCGCGCGAACGCCGCGCTGCTGGCCGTGCTGCCCGTGGTGGCGCTGGGCTACGGCCACTGGCTGACCACCGCCACCCTGCGCGGCCGGCGCTACCGCGTGCCCGTGGGGCGCCGCGGCAGCGCCGTGATCCTCACGCTCGCCGCGCTGTGGACCGTGCTGCGCAACGTGCTCGGCTGACGGCCCGGCCGCCGCCTAGATGTATTGACCCGCAGGGTTGTTAACGCGGCTGATGGGTGGGTGTCCGCCCAGTGCGGTGTGGCAGCGGTGGTGGTTGTAGGTGTGGAGGAAGTCT
>NZ_JBFBGR010000031.1:0-93790 GCF_040684755.1 Streptomyces sp. NPDC089799
ACTCCCGAACTGGGCGGCCGCGGGGGCGCGTGTGCGGGGGGCGGGGGCGGCCCCGGGGGTCCTCGCCGCCGTGCACGCCGGGGGGGCCGCACCCCCCCGGGCGGCCGCCGCGGCCGCGGCGGGCAGCCTGATCACCGTGATCGACAACTCGCACGCGGATTCGGTGGTCGAGATCGACCGGTCGGCCAACGTGCAGGCCGCCGGCCCCGGCACCGCGGGCAGCGACCACGACGGCAGCGCCGTCGAGGTGCTGGCCACGCTGGTCCGAGCGGCTCGCGACGGGGCCCGCGCGGACTAGGGCCGGGGTCGGGCCGGGCCCGGTGCCGCGAACAGCTCGGCCAGGGTGCGCCGGGCGACCTCGGCGAGCACCGGGTTCCTGCCGCCCCGGTAGTAGTGGACGGCCGTCAGGCCGAAGCACAGCGCCCAGCCCCGGCCCCGCAGCCAGGTCGCCGCGTCCGCGCCTGCGGCCTCCCGGAACGCCTGCCGGGGTCCGGCGGAGAACAGGGTCCAGGCCGGCATCAGGTCGCAGGCGGGGTCACCGGAGCCGGCCCCGCCGAAGTCGATGACGGCGCCGAGCCGGCCGTCGACCGCGAGCAGGTTGCCCGGCAGGAGGTCGGCGTGCACCCAGACCGGGTCGCCCTCCCACTGGGGCAGGGCCAGGGTCTCCTCCCACAGGGCGGTCGCGGCTGCGCCGTCCACGGTGCCGTCGGCCCCCAGGTCCGCGATGGCCTCCCGGACCCCCCGGTCCCGGCCCGCGAGCGGACCGCCGCGGAAGGACCGGGGCACGCCGGTGGCGTCGACCTCCCGGAGCGCCGCGACGAAGCCGCCGAGCGCGGCCGCGGTCCCGTACGGGTCGCCGGCCGGCGCGTCGAAGAGGTTCTCGCCCTCCAGCCAGCGGTAGACCGACCACGGGAAGCCGTAGCCCTCCCCCGGGACGCCCCGCTCCACGGGGACCGGCACGGACAGCGGCAGCCGGCCGGCCAGCCGGGGCAGCAGCCGGTGCTCCTTGTCGACCTGCCCGACGGCATCGGGGATGCGCGGAAGGCGTACGGCCAGTTCCCCGCCCAGCCGGTACATGGCGTTGTCGGTGCCGGCGGAGGGGACCTCGGTCACGGGCAGGTGTGCCCACTGCGGGAACTGCTCGGCGACGAGTCCGCGGACCAGGGCCGCATCGATGTGGACCTCGTCGGCGTGCATCGGGGTCTTGTTCGGCTGGGCGGTGGTCACGATCCTCCCGGTCTTCCCGTGTGTCGCGGGGTGCGGTCCTGCGGGACCCTATGCCGCCGCGGTTGCGGCGGGCCAGCGGATTTCCGGCACGGGCGACCGGGCGGCGGGCGGTCACCCGCTCCGGGGTGACCAAATGTCAAAATATGGACATGACACACGAGCTGACGGGTCATCGGTGGGACGAGCGGATCCGGGAACGGGTCGGGGAGACCGTCCGGCGGCTCGTGGAGTCGGGTGAGGAGACCGGCCTCCAGGTGGCCGTGTACGTGGACGGCGAGCAGGCCGCGGCCGTGCACGCGGGCACCGGCGGCCGGGTGGACGGGGTCCCGCCGCGCCCCCTCGCGCCGGACTCCCTGGTCCACAGCTTCTCGACCGGGAAGGGGTTCACCACGACGCTGGTCCATGTGCTGGCCGAGCGCGGGCTGATCGAGTACGACGCCCCGATCGCCCGGTACTGGCCGGAGTTCGGGGCGCGCGGCAAGGAACGGGCCACCGTGTGGCACGCGCTGACGCACACCCTGGGCACGCCCCAGCTGCCCGCACGGCTGACCCCGGCCGAACTGTGCGACTGGGACACCATGTGCGGGGTGGTCGCGGACCTGGAACCGCTGTGGGAACCGGGCACGGCGAGCGGCTACCACGGCTGGACGTTCGGCTGGATCCTCGGCGAGACCGTGCGCCGGATCACCGGCCTGACTCCGGGCGCGGCCCTGCGGGAGTACGTGTCCGGGCCGCTCGGGGTGGCCGACGAGATGTTCTTCGGCCTGCCGGAAGGGGCGGTGGGGCGCGCCGTACCGCTGGAGGAGGGCAACTGGGCGGCCCGGCTGGCGCACCTGCCGGAGTCGGCGCCGTTCCGCCGGTACGTGGTGCCGAACCCCGGGCTGTGGACCACCGCCGAGCTCGCGAACCGCCCGGACTACCTGCGCGCCGACCTGCCCGCGTGCGGTACGACGACGGCCCGGGCGGCCGCCCGGCTGTACGCGGCCCTGCTCGGCGAGGTGGACGGCGTGCGCCTGCTTCCCGCCGAGCGGGTGGAGCGGGCGGCGGCCGTGGCGGTCGAGGGCGAGGACCGGATACTGCTCGGCCGGTACGCCAAGGGGCTCGGCTGGTTCCTGGGGCTCCCCGCGATGGGCGGCGACCCGGCCTGCTTCGGGCACCAGGGCAGCGGCGGCAGCATCGCCTTCGCCGACCGGAGCCGTGGACTGTCCTTCGCACTGACCCGGACCCGGCTGGTCGGGGGCTCGGCGGACACCACGGCCCGATTGCTGGCCGCGGAGGTCCGGCCGCTGGTGCCTCGGGTGCGTTGAGCGGCCCGTGGAGGGGCAGACGCGGGACGACGGACGGGAGGGACGAGAGAAGAGATGACCGCGGAGAAGAAGGAAGAGAGGAGCCGCATGATGGCGAGCGAGGCGCAGTTCGAGAACCCGCCGCCCGTGCCGGAGGATCCGGACGCGCAGACGCCCGACCTGCCGGCGACGGGCCCGGACGACGCGGAGGAGGCCGACGTGGAGGAAGCCGCCGCGCCGGACCGCACGGACGAGGCGGCGGACCGGGCGGGCGGCGGGAGCGAGCACGCCGGCGGGGCGCACGGGCAGCCGGCCGGACCGGGCAACGCCCCGGCCCAGGAGCCCCCGGACTAGGGACCGGCAGAACGTCCTGGACCGGGCCTTCTGCAGCACCCTTTAGACGTAGCCGTAAGCGGCGAGGGTCGTCTGGATGTCGTTGTAGTACCACCACTCGTTCACGAACAGGGAGCCCCAGGAGTACCCCGCCTCGAACATGCTGTCGGCGTTCAGGGCCACGCCGAACCGGGCGAGGGCGATGTCGCCGCTGCCGTAATCGCTCCAATCGACCACCGTCCACGTGTTGGGGTCATGGCTCGTGGTGCCGTTGAGCGAACTCGACGTCCAGTTCACGTTCATGAGGGTGGAGTTCGCGATGAGACCCAGCTGGGTGTTTCCGCCCGCATTGGCCGTCACCGCGCCACGCACCTGGGTGCTCCCCGATTCCAGGCGCACCTTGCACGCCGTGCCCGCGCTGTCGCACGCCCTCCCGCGGAACACGTTCTGACCCGCCCCGCTGTCGATCCACGAGAACCCGTTGTGGATCAGCGCCTGCTTGGACGCCTCACCGAACCCGTCGGAGGCCGGGTCGGCGACCGCGATCCGGTTCCCGCTCGCCGCCAGCCAGCTCACCACGCCCGGGATCGACGTGGGCGCCCCGCCGGAGACCGGCGGCGCGTCACACCGGGGTGACTGCGGCCTGCCGTTGCCGCTGCCACTGGCGTCCGAGCCGAACGCGAGCCTCGGAGTGGCGCTGTTGGACGGGTCGGCACCCTTGGCCGCGCCCGCCCAGCTGCCGCTGCAGCTGTAGATCGCCAGCTGCCCGGTTCCCAGCCACGACTTGCTCCAGCCGGTGCCGTTGCACTCGACGGTCTCGCTCGCCGTGCACGTCCCGGCGTCCACGGTCGGGATGACCGCGTCCACGGCGGCTTCGTCGGCCCCCACGAGCGCGTCGATGTGCAAGGGCCCGTTTACGCAGTTGTTCGACGTACGGGGATTGCACGTGGTGAAGGGGCCGTAGCTCTTCAACTGCTGGACCAGGTTCCCCGGCGCGACCCCCCGCATCGTCGTCATGTCGATCGCCGGCTTGTTCCAGTACCCGTCGATCTGCGGTGTGGTCTTCGCCGTGAACGGCGTGAGCGAGTAGATGCCCGCGATGGTGCTCTTCATGTCCCTCACGGCGGGATACATGGGGGTCGCGACACCGACCCGCGAATCCATCGTGTCGGCGGATGCCGCCGGCGCCATGACGGCGAGCAGTGCCGTGGCGAGGGCACCGGCCGCGAAGGCGTTCCGTAAACGGCGCATCGCAGGGAGGCCCCATGGGGCGCTCCGGGCGCGCCTGGACTGTCGTCGCATCTGCTGCTCCTCATCGATCCGGTTCGCGGCGCCGGACGGGCACCCCGTGGGTGCAGGCACATGCCGGGAATCCCTGGGCATGTGCCAGGTTTTCGGCATGACAGCGCCGCACACGCCTGAATGGTGCTCACGCGGGAAGCCGGTAGTCAATGGTTGACGATCATGCTTGCCGCGGATGATCGCCACCGAGCCCGGGCACCCCGCCCGTCAGCGGACGCCGTGGGGGCGGAACTGGATGCTGATGCGGGGGCCGACGGCCCGGGCGGACTTGAGGACGGCGTGTTCCCAGGTGCGCTGGCAGGAGCCGCCCATCACGGCGAGGTCTCCGTGGCCGAGCGGCAGCCGCAGGGCGGCCTGGCCGCCACCGCGCGGGCGCAGGGCCAGTTCGCGCGGGTCGCCCACGGACAGGATGGCCACCATGGTGTCCTCGTGGGACGAGCGTCCGGTGCGGTCGCCGTGCCAGGCCACGCTGTCCCGGCCGTCGCGGTAGAAGCACAGCCCCGCGGTGGTGAAGGGCTCCCCCAGTTCGGCGGCGTAGTGCCGGGACAGAGCCTCGCGGGCCTCCGTCAGGACCGGGTGCGGCAGCGGGTCCCCGTCCCCGTAGAAGGCGAGCAGCCGGGGTACGTCGACGTCCTGCTCGTACATCCGGCGGCGCTCCGCGCGCCAGGGGACGCCGGCGGCGAGTTCCTCGAACAGAGCGTCGGAGCCGGTGAGCCAGCCCGGCAGGAGGTCCACCCAGGCTCCGCCGCCGAGTTCCTCGCGGCGCAGCCCGTGCAGCGGGGCGAGCCGGACGTCGTCGGTCTGGTCGAAGAGCGATCCCTGGAGTGGCGCGTGCATGCGTCCACGCTACTCCCCAATCCGAACACGTGCACGAATTTCGGGCGGCGGTGGTGGACGCTCCGGGGCTCCGGCAGGTTTGGAGCCCGCCACCACGGGCACCCGCGCGTCATGAACGACTTCCCCCAGGGCGGCGCCGTGAGCGCGCCCGCGGACGGCCGGTCCGACCACCGGCGCCCGCCCGTCGGAACGCCGGCCGAGACCGCCGCCCGGACGCCGCTCACCGAGCGGAAGGTCGACCTCGACCGGCTGGCCGAGGAGCACCTCGCATCGGCCCGGGCCGACGAGCACGGCCGCAGCGCCCTGCTGGTGCTGCGCGACGCCCCGCTGCGGCAGGCGGTCATCGCACTGACCGCCGGCACCCGGCTGGGGGAGCACAACGGCCCGCCGGCGGCATCGCTGCAGGTGCTGCGGGGCACCGCACAGGTGACCACCGAGGACGCGGTGGTCGAGCTGTCGGCGGGCGCCCTGCTGCTGCTGCCGGACGGGCGGCACTCGGTGGTCGGCGTGACGGACACGGCCCTGCTGCTCACGGCCGTCAATCCCTGACGCGGAAAGGCGGTCCGGGGCGGCGGTCGGCAGCGGCACCCCCGACCCGGGACGGCCGACGCGGCCGTTCGCCCCGGCCGCGGCGCCGCTACGAGAGCTTGCCGTCGTAGTCCGGGAGCTTGAAGGTGCGCTCGGCGTGGCCCCCGACGAGGTCGCTCTGCTTGTTGCCGATATTGGCGATGATCTTGTAGCCGCGGGCCTCGATCTCGGCGCGCTTGGCCGTCTTGTACGCGCTCACCTCGTCGAACAGGTCGGGCAGGTCCCGGACGTAGAGACCGGTGACCGGATAGCCGACCGCCTTGAGGTTGTACTGGGTGAGCGACTGGATGATGCCGGGGCGGGCGGTCACGAAGAAGATGGCGGCGCCGTGGGCGTGGGCGTACTGGACCAGGTCGCGGACCTTGGCGATGGCCGGGGTCGGGAAGGTCCAGAAGTAGTGGAAATCCGTCTCCAGCGAGGAGTTGTCGATGTCCAGGACGATCGCGGGCTTCTCGCCGGCCGGAGCGGCGGCCAGGCGCTGCTCGACGTAGGGGCGGGCCCCGTCGATCACCGTCGCCACGTCGCGCTGCCAGGTGCCGTAGTCGATGCCGAGGAGGGCGGCGTTGCCGCCCGGGGCCCAGGCCGTGGCCGTCGCGGCCGCCTCGGCCCGCTGCGGGGCGGGGGCCGCCTGGGCCGCGCCCGCCGGGACCAGGGCGAGGACGGCGGCCGCGGCCGTCACGGCGGCCGCGCCGGCGGCGGCGCGCGACGGGAGGGACGTACGGGAGGCACGGGGCGTGCGAATGCCGGGGTGGCGCATGGGGGGCTCCTCGATCAGCATGCGGATGGCATGGACACGTCCAGGGTTGAGCATGATCCAGCCACGTGTCTACCGGTCGGTAGGAAACTCTTCGTTGCCGCCCGGTGAACCCATGATCCAAAAGCCCCGAAGGGCCCGCGCCGGGCGAACGCCCGGCGCGGGAGGGGCATTTCGGCCCCGGGGGTCAGTCTCCTCGGGTCAGCCCTCGGATCAGTCCTCGCACTGCCCGGTGCGCGGACCGGTGGCCGTGACGCCGTCCAGCCGCGGGGCCGGGTCGTTGCCGGTGCAGCGCAGCGGGCCGGTCACCCTGGCCCCGGACAGCTCCACACCGCCGGTGTTCCGCTCCACGGTCACCGCGCCGACGACGGTGTTCGCCGCGCAGGCCTCGGCACCGTCGGCTCCGGTCCCGGCGAGCACCCGGCCGGTCGTACCGCCGATGGACAGCGGGCCGCTGACCGAGGTCCCGCAGACCGTCAGGGCGAGGGCGCCCTCGGCCGAGAAGGGGCCCGCGATCGCGGCACCGGTGACGGCCAGGGCTCCGCCCGCCTGGACCCGGACCGGGCCGGTCTGGGTGGCGCCGGCACCGATGCACAGCGCCTCTCCGGCGCCGACGGTCAGCGCACCGCGGTGGGAGCCGGTCAGGCACGGGCCGCTGAAGCCGACGGTGACGTCGGTGGGAGCGGCGGTGACGGCGGGCTCCAGGCCATCGGCGCCGGCGAACCGGGCGGTGAACGAGTGGGTGCCGGGCCGGAGCGTGCCGGTACGCAGCCGGGCCCGGCCGTTCTCCAGCGTCGCGGTGCCGAGCACGGCCTCGCCGTCGCGGAACTCCACCGTGCCGGACGGGGTGCCCGCGGCCGGGTTCGCCGCTTCGACGTCGGCGGTCAGGGTGACGGGGCGGCCGAAGAGCGGGGTGCCCTCGTCCGCGGCGAGCCGCACCGTGCTGCCGTAGCGGAAGCTGATCAGGGCCTTGCCGCCGCCGTGCTGCACGCCCGCCCGCAGGGAGGCGTCACGGACGGAGTCGGCCGTGTGGCCGCTGCCGCCGCCACCGCCGGCCGCGTACAGGTTGTCCGGGTTGCCGCCGCCGGAACCGCCGCCGCCGCCCTGCCAGCCGCCGCCACCCCCGCCGCCGCCGTTGCCGCCGCGGGCGCCGTTGCCGCCCGAGCCCCCGCTGCCGGGGTTGACGGTGCCGTACCAGTTGTCGATGTCGCCGCCGGGGGCCCCGGGGGCGCCGAGGTTGGAGTTGCGGGGGCCGCCGGCGCCGGCCGTGGCCTGGGTGCCGCCGCCGCCCGCGAGGCCGGAGCCCTCGGGACCGCCGCCCTGGCCGCCGGGCTCGCCCTCCGGGCCGCCGCCGTCTCCGCCGTGCAGCAGCGGACCGCCGTTGCCCGCTCCCCCGCCGGCTCCCGCGACCATCACCCGGTCGTAGGGGCCGAAGGCGCCGGTGCGGAGGTCGGTGGCGCCGCCGCCGGAGCCGCCGCCGCCGTGCGCACCACCACCGCCCGAGCCGTGTCCGTAGCCGCCCGGGCGGGCGTACTCGCCCTTCCGGGAGGAGCCGGGTATGCCCGCGGCGCCGACGGTCAGCTGGAGGGTCTGGCCGGGGGTGACGGCGAGGGTGCCACGGGTCTCGCCGCCGAGGCCGCCCGGGGCCCCCTCGTTCGGCGGGTTGGGGGCGACGAATCCGGCCGCGCTGCCACCCTCGGCCCCGTAGAGGGCGACGGTGACGGCGGTGACGCCGTCCGGGACGGTGAACACGTCGGTGCCGACGGCGTCGTAGCTGCAGGTGGGTGCGGCGCCGGTGGCCGCGGCGAGGACGCCGCGCGCACCGCAGGGGGAGGCGGCCGGGCTCGCCGGCTCCGCCGGGGCCGACTGGTCCGCCCCTTCGGCGGCGGCGGTCGCGGGCGTCAGCGCGGCGGCCAGGAGCACGGCCGCGGCGGCCGGCAGCAGCGGCCTGAACTTCTTCTTCACGAGCGGGGGTTGCCTTTCGAACGGGGCCCTGGGCCTCCGTCCGGGCACAGCACCGGGCGCCGGTGGGCGGCTCGGTCTGGTCCGGCGCGGGAGGCGGGGGGCCGGTGCCGGAGTCGGTGCGGGTGCGGCGCCGGTGTTCGGCGCGGGGAACGAGGGGGCGAACGGGGATGGGGTCGCCGGGAGCGCGGCGGACCGGAGAGGTGGAGCGGTCGCCACGCCACCCTGCACTCGGATGGCACCTGCGGACTGTAGCAGGGGATTCCAGCCGCATCCATGGCCTGAAGCAGCCCATTAACTCGCACATGCAAGGTTACCGGCGGGTCGCTCGCCGGCCGGTCCGGCGCCTGCCCTGATCCGGCCCGGTGCCGCTCCGATTCCGGTGCACTACCGGTCCGGTTCCGGTGTGCTGACCGGTCCGGTTCCGGTGTGCTGCCGGTCCGGTTCCGGTGTGCTGCCGGTCCGGTTCCGGTGTGCTGCCCGTCCGGTTCCGGCGTGCTGCCCGTCCGTACGCCGCGTCCGCGTTGCGCGCCGGTGGCCCCCGGGGCAGGGTCGGGAGGGGCCCGCCCGGAGGAGGACGACCATGCCCATCGCCACCGTGAACCCAGCGACCGGCCAGACCGTGCGCACCTTCGAACCCTTCGCCCCGGAAGTGGTCGAGCGCTGCCTCGGTGACGCCGCGACCGCCTTCACCGCCTACCGGACGACCTCCTTCGCGGAGCGTGCCGAGCTGCTCCGGCGCGCCGCCTCGCTGCTGGAAGAGGACGCCGAGGACGTCGCCCGGACGATGACCCTGGAGATGGGCAAGCCGATCGGGGCCTCCCGCGCCGAGGCGGCCAAGTGCGTCAAGGCGATGCGCTGGTACGCCGCCCACGCCGAGGAGCTGCTGCGGGACGAGCTGCCCGCCGAGGCCGACGTGCGCGACTCGGGCGCCTCGGCGGTCCGCGCCCACTACCGGCCGCTCGGGGCGGTGCTCGCCGTCATGCCGTGGAACTTCCCGCTCTGGCAGGTCGTACGGTTCGCCGCGCCCGCACTGATGGCCGGGAACGTGGGCCTGCTCAAGCACGCCTCCAACGTCCCGCAGACCGCCCTGTACCTGGGCGAGCTGTTCCACCGGGCCGGCTTCCCGCGCGGCTGCTTCCAGACCCTGCTGATCGGGTCGGGTGCGGTCGAGGCGGTGCTCCGCGACCCCCGGGTGGCCGCCGCGACCCTCACCGGCAGCGAGCCGGCCGGACGGGCGGTGGCCTCGGTGGCCGGCGACGAGGTCAAGAAGACGGTGCTGGAGCTCGGCGGCAGTGATCCCTACGTCGTGATGCCCTCGGCGGACGTGGCGGCCGCGGCCCGGACCGCGGTCACGGCCCGGGTGCAGAACAACGGCCAGTCCTGCATCGCCGCCAAGCGGTTCATCGTGCACGAGGACGTGTACGACGAGTTCGCCGAGCGGTTCACGGCCGGGATGGCGGCGCTCACCGTGGGCGATCCCATGGAGGAGTCCACCGACGTCGGGCCGCTGGCCAGCGAACAGGGCCGTGCGGACCTGGAGGAGCTGGTCGACGACGCGGTGGAGCACGGCGCCACCGTGCTGTGCGGGGGCCGGCGGCCGGCGGAACGGCAGCACGGGTGGTTCTACGAGCCCACGGTGCTGGCCGACATCACCCCGGTGATGCGCGTGGACCAGGAGGAGACCTTCGGGCCGGTGGCGACCCTGTACCGGGCGGCCAGTCTGGACGAGGCGGTGGAGCGGGCCAACCACACGCCGTTCGGGCTGAGTTCGAACGTGTGGACGCGGCGCGAGGAGGACGTCGCGCGGTTCGTCCGGGACCTGCAGGCGGGCGGGATCTTCGTGAACGGGATGACGGCCTCGCACCCGGCGCTGCCGTTCGGCGGGGTCAAGCGTTCCGGGTACGGGCGGGAGCTGTCCGGACACGGCATCCGCGAGTTCTGCAACATCACCACGGTGTGGCAGGCGGCGGACGGGTCCTGAAGACCGGTCACTCCCCGTCGGGCCGGACCGGCAGCCAGGCGATGCACTCCGAGTCGATCTGGTCGGCGACCTGGTACAGCGCGCCGGCCAGTGCGAGCACGGTCTCGGGCTCCAGGTCTCCCCCGGTCTCCTCCGCGGACCGGATCCACGCCGTGCCGAGCCGCCGGAGCAGTCCGGTGACCTCCTCCGCCGGGATCAGGAGCCTGCCGTCGGCGGCGGACATGGCTGACAGGGAGGTACTCATCGGCGAACCGCCTCCGTGGCCTGCGGACACTCTCGTACGCGTGCCGCGCTACTGCGCGGGTACCCGGACGGTCGGGCGCTAACCCCGGGCGCCCGGGCACACGGCCGGGGTCGGTACCGGTCAGCGGCTCGGCACCGGCGCGGCGGCGCGGCACAATCGGGGGGTGACCGATACCGATCCCTACCTGTGGCTGGAAGACGTGACCGGCGAGGCCGCGCTCGCCTGGGTCCGGGAACGCAATGCCGAGACCTCGGCCGCGTTCACCTCCGGGCCCGCCGGGCCGGCGTTCGCCCGGCTGACCGCCGAGGTGCGCGAGGTCCTGGACGACCCGGGCCGCATCCCTTACCTGCGCCGGCGGGGCCCGTACGCGTACTCGTTCTGGCAGGACCGCGACCGGGTGCGGGGCGTGTGGCGCCGTACCCCCCTCGCCCGGTACGACGCGGAGGATCCCGGCTGGGAGGTGCTGCTCGACCTCGACGCCCTGGCCGCCGAGGAGGGCGAGGACTGGGTGTGGGCCGGGGCGGACGTACTGTTCCCCGGGTACGGGCGGGCACTGGTGAGGCTGTCCCGGGGCGGCGGGGACGCGGTCACGGTCCGGGAGTTCGACCTGTCCGGCCGGTGTTTCGTCGCGGACGGCTTCCGGGTGCCCGAGGCCCGCACGACGATCGGGTGGATCGACGCGGACACCGTGTTCGTGGGCACCGACTTCGGCGAGGGCAGCCTCACCGCCTCCGGCTATCCGCGCACGGTGCGCCGCTGGCGCCGCGGGACCCCGCTGCACGAGGCGGTGACCGTGTACGAGGCCGCGGAGCGGGACGTGTCGGCCGCCGGCTGGCGCGACCCGACGCCCGGGTTCGAGCGGGACTTCGTGATCCGCCACGTCGATTTCTGGAACAGCGAGCTGTACCTGCTGGACGGGGACGGCGCGCCCGTCGCGCTGGACGTCCCCGCCCATGCCGACAAGCACGTCCACCGGCAGTGGCTGCTGGTGACCCCCAGGGAGCTCTGGCTGGGGCACCCGGCCGGCACCCTGCTCGCCTTCGGCCTGGACGCGTACCTCGCCGGCGGCCGGGACGCCACGGTGCTGTTCGCCCCGGACGAGCGCACCTTCCTGACCGGGTACGGCACCACCCGGAGCCACCTGGTGCTGGAGACCCTGGCCGACGTCTCCACCCGGCTGGAGGTGCTCACCCCCGGCCCGGACGGCTGGGCCCGGCGCCCGCTGGAGGGGGTCCCGCCGCTGTCCACCGCCACCGTCACCGGCACGGACCCGTACGCGGACGACGCGTACTTCCTGGACGTGACCGGCCCGCTGCAGCCGGCCACCCTGTACGCGGGCGAGCTCGGCACCGCCGCGGACCCCGGCGCCGCCCCGGACTCCGGCACCGCCGGGGTCACCCGCACCGCCGGCCCGCCCCCGGCGCACCGGGTGGTCAAGCGGGCCCCCTCCCACTTCGACCCCGCAGGGCTGTCGGTGCGCCAGTACTTCGCGGAGTCCGAGGACGGCACCCGGGTCCCCTACTCCGTGGTCGGCCCGGAGCACCGGGACGGCCCCGGCCCCGCCCTGCTCTACGGCTACGGCGGCTTCGAGTACTCCCTGACCCCGTCCTACCAGCCCGTCACCGGCCGGGCCTGGCTCGCCCGGGGCGGCACCCACGTGGTGGCCAACATCCGGGGCGGCGGCGAGTACGGCCCGGCCTGGCACCGGGCCGCGCGCGGCGCCGGCCGGGTGCGTTCCTTCCAGGACTTCGCGGCGGTCGCCCGTGACCTGGTGGCGCGCGGGCTCACCACGCCCGGCCTGCTCGGCATCGAGGGCGGCAGCAACGGCGGCCTGCTCGTCGGCGCGATGCTGGTCCGCCACCCGGAGCTGTTCGGCGCGGCCGTGGCGGCCGTGCCCGTACTGGACCTGCTGCGCTTCCACACCCTGCTGGCCGGGGCCTCCTGGACGGCCGAGTACGGCGATCCCGACGACCCCGCCGACCTGCCGCACCTGGCCGCCCTGTCCCCGTACCACCAGGCGGGGGCGGGCCGCCCGTATCCCCCGCTGCTGCTGCTCACCTCCACCCGGGACGACCGGGTGCACCCGGGGCACGCCCGGAAGATGGCGGCGCGGCTGCGGGAGCTCGGGCAGCCGGTGTACTTCCACGAGCACACCGGCGGCGGCCATGCGACGGCGAGCGACCACGCGCAGGCCGCGTTCAACGAGGCGCTCACCCACACCTTCCTGTGGCGCCACCTCGGCCCGCCGCCGGGCAAGGGGTGAGGCGGCCGGCGGCCGGCGCCCGCCCGGCCGGACCTCATCTGATGTAGCGTCAGAAACGTGGTGTACGGGTCTGGGAACCGCGGGGGCCGCGCGCTACTCTCCGCCGCATGATTTCCACGGTTGTCTGGGGTACCGGCAATGTCGGACGGGCGGCCGTCCGCGCCGTCGCGGCCCATCCGGGGCTGGAGCTCTCCGCCGTCCTGGTCTCCAATCCCGCCAAGGTCGGCCGTGACGCGGGAGCGCTGGCGGGGCTGGACCGGGAGCTGGGGGTGGCGGCGACCGACGACGTCGCCGCGGTGCTGGCGGCCGGGCCGCGGGCCCTGGTGTACGCGGGGTCCGGGGACATGCGGCCGGACGAGGCGCTGGCCGACATCGCCCGGGCGGTGCGCGCCGGGGCGGTGGTGGTGACGCCCGCGCTGTACCCGCTGTACGACCAGCGCAACGCCCCGCCGGAGTTCCGGGATCCGGTGCTGGCCGCGGTGGCGGAGGGCGGGGGTTCGCTGTTCGTCTCGGGGGTGGATCCGGGCTGGGGGAACGACGTACTGCCGCTCCTGGTCAGCGGGCTGGGCAGCGTGGTGGACGGGATCCGCTGCCAGGAGATCTTCGACTACTCCACCTACGAGCAGGAGGACTCGGTCCGCTACCTGGTCGGGATGGGGCAGCCCATGGACTACGTCCCGCCGATGCTCGTCGAGTCGGTGCCGACCATGGTGTGGGGCGGGCAGATCCGGCTGATGGCGCGGGCGCTGGGCGTCGAACTGGACGGGATCCGCGAGACCCTGGAGCGGCGGGCGCTGGAGTCGACGGTGACCACCCGCACCATGGGCGACTTCTCCGCGGGCACCCAGGGCGCGGTGCGCTTCGAGGTGCAGGGGATCGTCGGCGGCGAGCCGCGGATCGTCATCGAGCACGTGACGCGGATCCACCCGTCGTGCGCGCCGGACTGGCCGGTGCCGCCGGACGGGGCCGGGGCGCACCGGGTGGTCATCGAGGGCCGGCCCCGGATCGAGGTCACGGTGGAGGCCACCGACGAGGGCGAGAACCGGTCGGCGGGCGGCAACGCCACGGCGGTGGGGCGGCTGGTGGGAGCCATCGACTGGCTGGTGGAGGCGGAGCCGGGGCTGTACGACGCGCTGGACGTGCCGTTGCGGCCCGCAGTGGGGAAGCTCGGAAGGAGCGGATGACGGTGTTGCGGATCGACATTCCCGAGGGGAAGCATCCGATCGAGTACGTGTGGGGCGACATGGTCCCGGAGATCGGGGCGGCCGCGTCGAACTTCTCGCTCTCGGTGTACGCCCACACCACCCTGGGGCTGCGCGAGTTCGAGGCGGCGCGGCTGCGGATCGCGCAGATCAACGGATGCACGCTCTGCCAGGACTGGCGCACCGAGAAGGACGGCGAGAAGGTCGAGGAGGAGTTCGCCGGGGCGGTGGAGCAGTGGCGCACCACCGACCGGTTCGACGAACGCACCCGGCTGGCCGCGGAGTACGCGGAGCGGTACGCGCTGGACCCCCACGGTCTGGACGAGGAGTTCTGGGCGCGGATGACGGCGGCGTACGGCCAGGCGGAGATCGTGGAGCTGAGCATGAGCCTCGGCTCGTGGCTGGCCTTCGGCCGGCTCAACCACGTGCTGGGCCTCGACAGCGTGTGCGTACTGCCTTCGGGGTGACGTGCGCGAGGGGGCCGGCCGGTGCGACCGGCCGGCCCCCTCTCCACCTGCTCACGCGGTCACGGTGCGGCGCGTCACAGGTCGGTGGCGATGATGTGCTCGATGTTGCGTTCGGCGAGTGCGGTGATGGTGACGAACGGGTTGACCGTGGCGTTGCCCGGGATCAGCGCGCCGTCGATGACGTACAGGCCGGAGTAGCCGTGCAGGCGGCCGTGGTTGTCGGTGGCCCGGTCCAGGACCGCACCGCCGAGCGGGTGGTAGGTCAGGTGGTCGCCCCAGATCTTGTTGGTGCCGAAGAGGTCGGTGCGGTAGATCGTCCCCTCCTTCGCGTTGATCTTGTCGAAGATCGTCTTGGCCATGGCAATGGAGTCCTGCTTCCAGGCCCGCTGCCAGCTGAGGTCGACGGTGCCGGTGGCCGCGTTCCAGGTGAACTCGGCGCGGTGCGGGTTCTTGGTGATGGAGAGGTAGAAGGAGGCGTAGGTCTCGATGCCGGTGGGCAGCGGGGCGACCTCGGCGAAGGCGCCGCCCGCGTCCCAGTTGTCGATGCCGGCGGTGGGCATGGCGGACTGGAGCTTGCCGGTGGCGTCCCACATGTGGTTGGCCCGGCCGCACATCACGTTGCCGTTGTCGCCCCATCCCCTGCCGACCTCGTCGCTGAGGTCCGGGAGGGCTCCGGTGGCCTTGAGCCGGACCAGCAGCTTGCTCGTGCCGACGCTGCCGGCCGCGAAGAAGACGCGGTCGGCGGTGACCGTCTTGGTGGCGGTGACCGTCCCGGTCGTGTCGAGCTGTTCGAGGACGACCGTGTAGCCGCCGCCGGACGCGGCCGGGGTGACCGAGGTGACCCGGTGCAGGGGCGAGATCGCGACCCGGCCGGTGGCCTTCGCCTGGGCCAGATAGGTCTTCTGCATGTGCTTCTTGCCGGCGTTGTTGCCGTAGATGACCTCGCCGTCCAGGGCCGACTTGGGCACGGTGCCGGCGGCCTCCTGCTTCATGTAGTCCCAGTCGTAGACGTTGGGGACGAACACGAAGGGGAAGCCGGACCGCTGGGCGTGCTTGCGGCCCACCCGGGCGTACTGGTAGCAGGCGGCGGACTCCCACCAGGCGGGATCGACCTGGGTGACGCCCAGCCCGGCGTTGGCCCGCGGGTAGTAGACGTCGTACATCTCGGCGGGGTCGACGGTGGGCAGCACGGAGCCGAAGCGTTCCCGGCGGGGGGTGACGGCCATGCCGCCGTTCACCAGGGAGCCGCCCCCGACGCCGCGGCCCTGGTACACGGTGATGCCGGCGAACTCCTCGGCGTCCAGGATCCCGGTGTAGCGCGGTACGTCCTTGTCGAGCGGGAACCCGAGGAAGTTGCTCAGCGGCTGCTTGGTCCGGGTGCGGAGCCAGAAGGAGCGGTGGTCGGGCTTGGTGGTGTTGGCGAAGATCTTGCCGTCCGGGCCGGGGGTGTCCCAGGCCATGCCCATCTCGGCCATGTGGACGTCGACGCCGGCCCGGGCGAGCCGGAGCGCGGCGACGGAGCCGCCGTAACCGGTGCCGACGATCAGCACGGGGAGGCGGGCTCCGTTGTCGAGGCCCTGGACGACGGTGGGGACGGCCGCCGTGCGGGCATACGCGGCGGAGCCGTGGCCGGCGAGGGCCACGGCTCCGACAAGAGAACTCGTTCCAGCAAGAAATCCACGGCGGGACATCTCGCCGGATCCCTTGTTGCAGGGGGTTTTGTTGCCCATGTGGGCTTCCTCACTCTTGGCGGAAGAGGAACGAGTTCTACTGCCGCCCGTGAGGTAAGTCGATAGATACCAGTTGGTAACTTTTGTCTGTACCATCGCCCTTCGCGGGCGGACGGTCAGTTGCGGACGAGCACGACCGCGACGGCGAGGACGGTCGCGAGCGCCAGGGCCCCGATCCCGTAGACCATGCGGTGGTCCCGCAGCACCGGGACGTAGCGGTCCGCCGCGAACCGGCCGGGGCCGGCGATGGCCACGGCGGCCGCCGAGACGGCCAGCAGGGACTCGAACTCGATGCCCTGCTCGCCGAAGACGGAGCCGGTCCACTTGACGTCCATGGCGTTGATCATCACGCCGAAGATCCCGGCGGCGGCCAGCGGGGTGAGCAGCCCGACGATCAGCCCCAGGCCGCCCAGGGTCTCGGTCAGGCCCGCGATCAGCGCCATGGACTCGCCCGCCGGATAGCCGGCCTTGGTGAAGAACCCGCCGGTGCCCTCGATGCCGCCGCCGTCGAACCATCCGAACAGCTTCTGCACCCCGTGGACGAACATGATCAGCCCCACCGCGAGGCGGATGAGCAGCAGGCCCACGTCGTACGGGGTGCTGTCGGTCACGGTACGGGGCACACGGGCGAGGTCACTGGTGATCATCGCGATCTTTCTGGTGGGAGGGGAGGGGGAAGTGCCGGCGGGCCGACACGAGGGGGCGGTGGTCAGCCGAACTGGAGTGAGCGTTTGGCCAGGCCCATCCAGAAGCCGTCCACCGGGGTGCGCCGGACGCCGAGGTCGCCGGCGGCGTCCGCCGCGCCCAGCGTGACGAAAAGCGGGGCGAAATGCTCGGTACGCGGATGTGCGAGTCGGCCGGACGGGGAGGCGTGCTCGAAGTCGAGCAGGGCGTCCACGTCCCCGGCCGCCAGCGCCTCGCGGCCCCAGTCGTCGAACTCGGCGGACCAGCCGGGCACGCCGGGGCCCCGGTGGCGCAGGGCCGCGAGATTGTGGGTGAAGAAGCCGCTGCCGACGATCAGGACGCCCGCGTCGCGCAGCGGGGCGAGCCTGCGGCCGATGTCCATCAGCCGGCGCGGGTCCAGGGTGGGCATGGAGATCTGCAGGACCGGGATGTCGGCCCCGGGGAACATCTCCACGAGCGGGACGTACGCACCGTGGTCGAGACCGCGGTCCGGGATGTCCTGTACGGGGGTGCCGGGGGCGCGCAGCAGTTTGCGGACGTCCTCGGCGAGCCCGGGGGCGCCGGGGGCGTCGTACCGGACCCGGTAGTAGTGCTCCGGGAAGCCCCAGAAGTCGTGGACGAGCGGGACGCGCTCGGTGGCACCCAGGGCCAGCGGGGCCTCCTCCCAGTGGGCGGAGACCATGAGCACGGCGCGGGGCCGGGGCAGCCCGGCCGACCAGACGGCCAGCTGGCCGGGCCAGACCGGATCGTCGGCGAGCGGGGGCGCGCCGTGGCTGAGATACAGGGCCGGCATGCGGCCGGACCCGGGTGTGGTCATGACGGCGCTCCCTCGTTCCGGTGTTGTTCAAATTCAAACGACTACACCCACCGTAGCTCCGAGTTCGAATTTGAACAACTTCCCTTACCCTGGATCCATGACGGACACGGAGACGGGCACGGAGACGGGCACGGACATGGGCAAGGGCACGGAGCCGGGCGACCGGCTCGCCGACGCGGAGCCCAGATGGCTCGGCGACCACGAGATGCGGGCCTGGAAGGCGTTCCTGGCCGCCTCCGCGCTGCTGGGACGGCGCCTGGACCAGCAGCTGAGGACCGACGCGGGGCTCTCCCACGCGCAGTACGAGATCCTGGTGCGGCTGTCGGCGGCGCCGGAGGGCGAGCTGCGGATGACCGAGCTCGCGGACGCCCTGATCAACACCAAGAGCGGGCTGACGTACCAGGTCACCCAGCTGGAGAAGGCCGGCCTGGTGCGCCGCCGGAGCTGCCCCAGCGACGTGCGCGGGGTCTTCGCCGTGCTCACCGGGGCCGGGCGGCAGCGGCTGGCCGAAGCGGCGCCCGGGCACGTGGAGACGGTCCGGGAGCTGCTGATCGACGTGCTCACCCCGGAACAGCTCACGGCGGTGGCCGACGGCCTGGGCGAGGTGACCCGCCGGCTGCGGGAGTCCGGCGCCTGACCGGCCGGCACGGGCGGGGCGCCGCTCCCCGGCCCGTCGCCCGGGTCGGCCCCGGGGCATCTGCCCGGTCGTCATCGGCCCGCCGTCACGTCATCCGCCCGGTCGTCATCCGCCCGGCCGCGCAGCGGATGCCGGGCCGCGCGCGCCGCGTCAGGCTGCGGTCAACGGCACCACCGCACAGACGAGGACCGAGCCATGTCCCACCTCCGGCGTTTCGGGGTCATCACCGGAGCGGCACTGCTGCTGCTCACCGCCACCGCCTGCTCGGCCGGCAAGACCACCACGGGCACCCTGACCTTCCGCGCCCACGACTCACCGCTCGAGCTCACCTACTCGAACACCCCGGTCCAGGGCTGCCACCGGATCGCCCTGCCGCACGGCGCCGCCCACGTCGAGAACAACACGCTCGTCGACATCGTCCTGTACCGGACCCCGGAGTGCCAGAAGGGCGAGAAGGCGCCCGGGATCTACGTCGCGACCTCGCTGTCCAACGTCACGGCGCCCGACAGCCTGCCCTGGCGCAGTTTCAGCGTGGTCGGCAGCTGAGCCGCCGGTGCCCCCACGACCGGCGGCTCAGCCCACCGGCCCCAGGGCCCAGTCGCTGAACCGGGCGGTGCCGCGGGCCCCGGTGCCGGCGTTGGCCGCGGTCATGAACAGCCCCGCGTCCTGGGCCGCCGCCGCGCCCGGGACGCTCACCGTGGCCACGGTCCGCCAGGTGCCTCCCCCGTCGGCCGAGCACTCGGCGGTGAACCCGGTCCCGGAATGCCGGGTCAGCCGCAGCAGCGCGGGGGCCGCGAGGCCGGAGATCCGGCGCAGCGCGTCCAGGGTGCCGTCGCCCGTGCTGTCCCAGGAGAGCACGATGCCCTGTGACGGGGTGGTGGCCAGGTTGAGGAACCCGGCGGAGCCCGGCCGGTCCAGCCGGTTGCGTACGACGATGCCCGCGCGGGCCCAGCCGCCGGTCGCGTCCTGGGCGTCCACGCGCAGCCGGACGGTGGTCCCCGGGGTGAGGGCGGCCGGCCGGTAGGCGGTGCCGAACTGCTCCAGGTTCCGCCACAGGTCCTCGCCGGCGCCGCTGATCGCGAAGCGCCGGCCGGTCTGTCCGAACACCGCCGCGTTGCTCGTACGGGTCCGCCAGCCGGGGTCGAGCGGGGCGGCCAGCAGCAGACTGCCGCGCTGGGTGACGGTGACCGGGGAGCGGTCCTCCGGCCCGTAGCGGGCCGTCACCCGGAGGGCGTACGGGAGCGGTTGCAGGGGTTCGGCGGCCGGTCCGAGCGGCGCACTGATCCGCCAGGAGGCGCGCACGGTGCCGCCCGGGGCGACGGGCCCGGCCGGCGGGAGGGTGAGCGGGGTGGCCTCGGCGATGCCTTCGGGCCCCTCCAGGACGAGGCCGACCGGGCCGGTGGCACGCAGCCCGTTGTGGTTGCGGAAGGCGGCGGTGAGGGTGGCGGTGCCGCCCGGCGGGAGGGTGCGCGGTTCCAGGGTGAGGGTGGTGAAGCCCTGGTAGGGGGCGTCGGCGAGGGTGTCGTACACGGTGCGGGCGGTGCGGTACGCGTCGCCGGTGGGGCGGACCGGGTGGCGGCGGCCGCGTTCGGCGGTCCACTCCTCCTCCCGCGGGTAGAAGTCGAAGGCGGCCGGGTCCCGGTCCTGCTCCAGGGCCGCGGTGTGCTCCCGCAGGTACTCCTCCCACTGTGGCAGGTGCAGGTCCGCGATCAGGCCGTGCCAGTCGCGGCCCGCGTAGTTGTTGAGGGTGGTCGCGGCCGGCCGGTCGGCCCAGGTGGTGATCAGCGCGCGGGCGGTGCGTTCGAGGGCGGCGGCCTCCGCGGGGCCGGTGGCGAACCGTTTGGCGGCCTCCAGCCAGGGGCCGAGCAGGAAGTCGCGGTGGCAGCCGGCCGTGGTGTCGGCCAGCCGCATCAGCTTGAGCCAGAGCGCGGCCACCGGGCGGAACGCCTCGGCGTCCCGGCTCAGCCAGGCGGTGCGCAGCACCTGGTGGAGGGTGCGGGAGCGGTTGGCCAGGGCCTGGCGGGCCAGGTCGGTCAGGTCGCGCCGGTAGGCGTCGGAGTCCCGCAGGGCGGGTGCCACGGCGAGCAGGGCGGCGAAGGCCCGGTCGGAGCCGGCCGGGTCGAAGGCGGTGGCGGAGGAGGAGTACAGCCTCGGGCGGCGGGTGAAGAGGGAGTCGTGGGGGCGTCCGTCACGGCTGGTCAGCCGGTAGGCGGTGGCCGCGAGCGCGGCGAGGGCGGTACGGGCGGCCGGGTCCGGGGCGCCGTAGCGGAA
Organism: Streptomyces sp. NPDC089799; assembly: GCF_040684755.1. Classification (NCBI taxonomy): domain Bacteria; kingdom Bacillati; phylum Actinomycetota; class Actinomycetes; order Kitasatosporales; family Streptomycetaceae; genus Streptomyces; species Streptomyces sp. NPDC089799. The sequence goes on from NZ_JBFBGR010000031.1 coordinate 20,589, forward strand.
GTCGGCGTACCCGGCGAACCAGGCGGCCCGGTCGACGGGCTCCTCCCGCCAGGCGAGTTCACCGAACAGCTCGAAGGCGGCGGCGTCGCGGCCGGTGGCCTCGGGCATCCAGGCGGTACCGGTGCAGGCGCTGCCCGGCTTGTCGCGCCAGGCGGGGAACCTGCCCGTCCAGCGGTCGGTGTTGGCGCCGAGGGTGGTACGGCCGCCGAAGTTGGGGATCGTGCCGAAGGCGTACGGGGTGCCGCCCCAGTCCCGGTCCCGGTCGGTGACGGCGTCGACGTCCGACAGTCCGTCCACGATCAGCAGGCGGCTCCTGTCCACGGCGTCGAGGAGGGCGGGCAGCGGGTTGTGCTGCCAGCCGAGCAGCACCCAGGTGGCGCCCGGGTGGGCGGTGTGCAGGGCGCGCTCCACGGCGCGGGCGGCGTCGGCGACCGGGACGTCTCCGGGGGTGCCGCCCTCGTGCAGCAGGTCCATCTTGAAGTGGTCGGCGTCGCCGAGGAGTTCCCGCTGGTGCCGGTAGAAGGAGGCGGCCGCCTCGGCGAACGGCGGGGTGCGGGGGTCGAGCCAGTCGGGGCGGCGCAGCCCGCACCACGTGCCCTGCGGGACCACCCGGGCGGTGGGGTGGCGGTCGGTGAACCCGTCGGGGACGGTGCCGAACCAGCCCGGCAGCACCGGCCGCATGCCGTACGAGCGGAGCCGGTCGGTGATCCTGCGGCCGAGTTCGGCCCGGCGGGCGATGAGCGCGGCCGACAGCGGGCCGCCGTAGCCGCTGAGGTTCTGCAGCAGCCACCAGGGCTGGTGGGAGGGGGCGGGCAGCCAGGCGCGGGCCTCGGCGTCGGTGTAGCCGCAGTCCAGCAGGAGGCGGCGGTAGACGGCCTCCTGGCCGACGGTGACCAGGACCTGGTTGAAACCGTGCAGGGCCAGGTCGTCGATCAGCCGCTCCCAATGCGCCCAGTCGGCATAGGGGCCGGTGTACCCGTCGTGGGTGTCGTTGAGGGCGAAGCGGTTCGGGACGGTGGCCGACCGCTCCAGCGGCTCGTCCGGAGCGGGCAGTACGGCGGGCAGGTCGGGCGGTCCGCCGGACGGGGAGAGCTGCGCCCGGCAGACGTACTTGAGGTACCAGTGGAGCCCGGTCAGGAGGGCGGCCGGGGCGGTGCCGGTGATCTCGATCCGGCCGGTGGTGCCGGTGACCTCGAACCGGTCGCGGCCGCCCGGCCCGGCGGGGTCGAGCCGGAGGACGAACTGGGTGGCGTGGTGCGGCAGCAGGCGGTGGAGCGCCCCGTGCGCGGCGGCGGTCGCTGCCGCGGTCCCGGCGGCCGGGCGGGGCGCGCCGGGCTCCGGGGACGGGGCGGGTTCCGGTGCCGGGCCGGGGAGGGCGGCCGCAGGGGCTGCGAGTCCGGGCAGGCCCGCGGACAGGCCCGCCACCCCGGCCGCGCCGAGCAGGGCACGCCTCGACAGCACGTCCATCGGTGTTCTCCGTGGTGCTCGGGCGGCGTCCGGGACGCCGGGGGGCAACGGGCTCCTGCGGAGCGCAGGTTATCGGCACGGATCGGGATATCAGGGGCGATACGGCCGGGACACGGGCAGCGGGGTGCCGAGGCCGGCCATCCGGTCCGCGCGGCAGCGCGGAGCGCGGATGCGAGGGCGGGGCGGCGTCCGCCCGGGGCAGCGGGATCGAGGTGCAGGTCGGGTCCGGAGTGCGGCCTCACCGGACGGGGCGGGACAGCACCGCACCGGACTGCACCGGACCGGATCCGACCGCAGTGGAGCCGAGCGCACGGCACCGGACCGGTCTTCCGACGCGCAAGTGGATCTTACGGCCGGGCCGGTGGCGGCGTACGTTCGCACACGTGCGCGCACCGGTGCACCATGCACCCGTACACCGGCACGCGACCCGCAACAGACCCTCCACCGGAAGGACTTCGGCTCCGTGGCCCTCATCGCCCACCTCAGCGACATCCACCTCGACACCGCGGACGGCGGCCGCAGCGCCGCCCGCACCCGGGCGGTGATGGACTACCTGGAAGGCCTGCCCGTCGATCTCGACGCCGTGCTGGTGACCGGGGACATCGCCGACCACGGCCGGCCCGACGAGTACGCCTCGGCCCGGGAACTCCTCCTCGGCTCCCGGCACCCGGTGCTGGTCTGCCCCGGCAACCACGACGACCGTACGGCCTTCCGGACGGGTCTGCTCGGCCTGCCCGGTTCCGTGGAACCCGTCAACCAGGTGCTCCGCACCGCCGGTTGCACCATCGCCCTGTGCGACTCCTCGGTGCCGGGCGAGGACGAGGGCTTCCTGTCGGACGGCACCCTGGCCTGGCTGGAGGAGGTGCTGGCCGGGACCCCGGCCGGGACCCCCGTGCTCGTCGGCTTCCACCACCCTCCGGTGGAGCTGCACACCCCGTACGTGGACCAGTGGCGCCAGTTCGGGGAGGAGCGCCTCGCCGCCCTCGCCCGGCGGTACCCGGACCTCGCGGGGTTCCTGTGCGGTCACACCCACACCGCGACGGCCACCGTCTTCGCGGGGCGCCCGCTGCTGGTGGCGCCCGGTGTGGTGTCCGCACTGCGGCTGCCCTGGGAGCAGCCGACCGGGCCCTCGCCGCACGTGCACCTGGACCTGCCGCCCGCCGTCGCCTTCCACGTGGTGGACGGTGGCGGGCGGCTGACCACGCACTACCGCATCGTCGACGCGAGCAGCGGGTTGGGCAGCGGCAGGTAGCGGGCGTCGGCGCCGTCCGCGCCCGTCCAGCGGAGCAGCAGGTTGGTCTTGCCCGGCAGGGCGGGCGCGGTCAGCAGGGCGTCGATCTCGGGCAGCGGGTTCGCGGCCCGGTACCGCAGGAGTTCGCGGCGTACGGCGGGCCAGAGGGAACCGGCGGCGCGCGGGTGCCGGGCGGCGAGCGCGGCCGCGATCTCCGTGAGGTGGTTGACGAAGAGGCAGTAGACCAGCCGTTGCCAGCCCGCCTCGCGGGTCACGGCGGGAAGCCGCTTGACGCCCTCGGCATCCCGGAACAGGGCCTGCGCGGGGATGCCGGCCGGGTCGAGCGCGATCAGGGTGTTCTGCAGGTGGGCTTCGATCACCACTCCGTCCCGGGCGTACACGTCGAGCACCGGCGGCAGGACCCGGCGCAGGTAGGCCACCCACCAGGCGACCGGGTCGGGCAGGGTGTCGAGCGGGCCGCCCGAGAAGCCCTCGGCGAGCGAGGCGGCCAGCAGCGGGGTGGTCCCGGGCAGCAGGTGCTGCCGCAGGCCGTCGCGGACCAGGACGGCCAGTTCCTCGAAGGCGAACGCGGCGGTGCGGTAGCCGCGGTCGCTCAGCCAGGCCGCCGCGTCGTGCCGGCCGGTGGACCGCGCGCCGTCCTGCCCGGCCGGCGTCCTGCGCGCGGCGAAGGCCGCGGTGACGGCCGCGTCCGTCTCGCGCAGGGCCAGCAGGTCGTGCCGCCACAGCCGGCGCACGTCGTTGGTGATCCGCACGTCCAGGCTGAACTTGACGAAGAGGTCGGGGGTTCCGGCCCGGCCCGGCACGTGCACGGTCCGCACCGAGGCGGTGGGGTGGACGTGCTCCACGGTGGGGCCGAGGCGGATCAGCCGGCCGTCGGCGAGGGCCTCCCGGACCGCCGGGGTCCCGGAGACCAGGGCGAGCTGCCAGGGGTGCGCGGGCAGCAGCCGGTATCCGCGCGGCGCCTCGGGTCCGTTCAGCAGGGCGGCGAGGCCGTCGACCGCGTCGGCGGCCGGCCGGCCGCCCTCCTCCGCCGCCTGGTCCTCGCGCACGGCGAGGAACTCCAGCGGGAAGCTCGCGTGCGCCTCCGGCGCGTAGGGCAGCCAGCGCGCGGCCGGGCCGCCGCCGCGGGTCTTGGGCGCCGGATGGCAGGGGTGTCCCATCACGAGTGCCTGCTCCGACCGCAGGTAGGGGTCCCCGGGTGCGGCGGCCCCGGCGCGGGCGGCGAGCAGCGCGGCCACCGCGTGGCGGCTGTCGGCCATCTCCACCGGGAGCTCGCCGCCCGGCACGCCGGTGAGGTGGTACAGCTCCTCGGAGGTGATCTTGACCAGTTCGGCGTGGCCGAGCGGCTGCCAGCCGGCCGCGGTCCGCAGTTCGGGCCGGACCGGACGGCGGCCGCCGGAGGTGCGCAGGAGCCGGCCGGTGGCGCGCAGCCGGTACGCGCCGCCGCCGACATGGTCGGCCACCTCCTGGAGCAGACAGTTCAGGAGCGGTGCGGAGGCGTACGCATCGGCGGCGTCAGAGATGTGCTTCACGGATTCCTAGTATCCGTGGTGGGAACCATCGAAGCGGAAGCGGGTACTTACATGGACCACCGGTACGACGGACGCGGCCGGCACGGCGCGGGATCGCCCGCCGAGGACGCGGTCGCCGGCGAGCTGGCCTCCGTACGGCCGGCCCTGCTGCCGGGGTACGGTGCGGCCCTGCCCGGAGCGCGGGCGGCGGTCCTGACCCGGCTGTGGCGGGGGCTGACGATCGACCCGCTGCCGTGGGTGGTGCGGCGGGAGGACGGCGCGGACGGTACGGAGCTGCTGCTGGCCGGGGGCGCGCGGCTGCGCGGTCCCCGCTGTGATCCGTTCGCGACGGGGGCGTACGTGACGGCGGTCCGCCTGGACGGGCGGGAGTTCCGGGACGCGGCGGCGCTGGTACGGGCGCTGGGGCTGCCGGCGGGCTCGGGCTTCGCCGCCGAGCTCGACCACAGCACCGCCTCGCTGGCGCTCTCGCTGGCGTCGGCCGCCGCCCGCGGCGGGGGGTCCGGCGCACGCGATGCGTACGGGGCGGGCTGGGAGTGGGAGCAGCGGGTGGTCGACGGGCATCCGTACCACCCCAACTGCCGCTCCCGCCCGGGGTTCTCGGTGGCCGAGCAGCTGGCCTACGGGCCGGAGCACGGCGGGGTGGTGGAGCTGGGCCTGGCGGCCGTCCCTGCGGACGAGAGCCTGGTGACGGGCGACTGGCCGGACGCGCTGCGGGACGCCGGGCGGATCCTGGTGCCGGTGCACCCGTGGCAGGCCGAGCACGTGCTGAAGTCCGTGCCGGAGCCGGGGTCCGGGATCGCGGCGCATCCGCTGATGTCCCTGCGCACCCTGGCTCCGGCCGCCGGGGCGTGGCCGGGGGCGGAGGCATCCGGCGGGCGGCCCGCACCGCACGTCAAGACGGCGCTGAGCAGCCGGCTGACCTCCTCCGTCCGGGACATCTCGGTGTACTCGGTGGAAACGGCCGCGGCGGTCTCGGAGTTCGCCGGGGCCCTGGCGGAACGCCTCGACGGGCGGCTGCAGTTCACCCGGACGCTGGGCGCGGCCACCGCACGGACCCCGGACCTGGCGGCGGTGCTGCGCGAGGCACCAGAGGTGTACGCGGCTCCGGGCGAGCGGGTGGTGCCGGTGGGGGCGCTGGCCGCCACCGGGCTGCCCCGGTCCCCCGGCTGGACCGCGGAGTTCGCACGGCTGGCCGTGGGCGCCTGCCTGCGGGTGCTGGATCTCGGCGTGGCGCTGGAGGCGCACGGCCAGAACCTCCTGGTGGTGCTCTCCCCGTCGGGTGCGCCGGTCCGGCTGGTCTACCGCGACCTGGCCGACGTACGGATCAGTCCGGCGCGGCTGGCACGGCACGGGCTGGCGGTGCCGCCGCTCTCGGGGCGGCTGGTCACGGACGACGTGACCACACTGCGGCGGAAGCTGTTCGGGGCGCTGCTGGCCGGTGCGCTGGCCGGCGCGACGGGGTCGGCGGAGGCGTTCGGGGAGGCCCTGGAGGCCGCCTCGGCGGAACTCCCGGACAGCGCGGACGCCCTGGCCCTGCGCACCCGGCCGCTGCCGACGAAGGCACTGACCCTGATGCGGCTCAGCCCGGGCACCCCGGGCGACCAGTGGACGACGGTCCCGAACCCGCTGGCCTGAACTGCCCCGACGTGCCGGTGTCCGGCCCCCCGCGGGGGGCCGGACACCGGATCCGACTATGCGCGGCCGACGGGTTCAGCCGTCCGGCTCATCGCCGCGCGCCTGTCAGGTGCAGTTCCACCAACCGCCCCAGACACCGTTGCCCGGGTCGGAGATGCACCAGAGCGAGTTGCTGCCGGCCACCCACACCTCCACGACCCGCTGCCCGGTGGACCGGTTCTCGTAGGCGTTGGACGTGTCGTCGGCCAGCCCGCCGTTCGGCATCTGTTTCCAGGAGCCGCTGCCCGGCCAGGCGTGCCAGATGCTGCGTCCGGGCGCGATGCCGAAGCTCTCGTAGCGGCCGGAGCCGAACCAGTTGACGTCCATGACGCGCGAGCCGTCCTGGAACGTGCCGGTGTAGCCGTAACGCGTCAGGTTGTAGCTCTGCGCGCCGAGGGCCCGTGCACCGGATCCCTCGGCGGCGCCGCCGCCCTTGCGGACCTCCGCCTTGGTGTAGTGCGACCGCCAGTCCGCATCGGAAGGCGCCGCCGAAGCGGGAGCGGCCAAGGCGCCCGCGAGGGCCAGTACGGCGGCCGCGCCGGCCACGTGCATACGGATCTTCAAGGTTTTCCCCTCACTCGGTTGCGGGGCGGTGGCATGTGTGGCGTGCCGCCGACCCCCTTGGGAGGGAGCCTTGAAGAGCGCGAGAGGAGGAAGCAATCATTCAGGCCTGATCGGCCTGAATTCGCATGTTCATGGCTTTCCAGGCGACCTTGCCATCCCGGGCGCACCATGCACCACGGCACATCACCGGTCTCCCACCGCGCTCTGCGACCCCGGGGCCGCGGATGCGGATGCCGATGCGGGTACGGCTGCCGATTCGGGCGCGGGTGCGGGCACCCTTGCCTTGGCGGGATCCGCACCGTCCCGGCCGGGAGACGGGTGCTGTGGCGGAGCCGGCTTCGGGCCCAGCCGGGCCCGCCGGGGGTTCCCGAGGGTCCGCGGGCCGGCCGGGAGGGGCGGTGCGTCGAGCGGGTCGGCGGGCGGCAGGGAGAGGTGGCGGCGGAGGTCGGCCACGGCCGCGTGCAGGGCCGCAAGGATCAGCTCGGCCCCGGGCCGGGCGGTGACCAGGGCGTTCGCGGTCGCCTCGATGGCCTCCACGGCGTCCTCGGCGGCGGCCCGGCTCCAGCGGCCCGGCCCGGCGGCGTCACACAGGTGGCAGGCGGCCTCCGCGACGGCGTCGGCCCGCTCTCCCATCCCCGGCGCGGCAGTGCTCGGCAGCAACTCCATGTCCGGTAAACGACCGGCGGGCGCAGGCGTCATCGTGTGAGGATCCCTGCCATGGCCGTCAAGGGGATCAGAGGTGTGCTGCCCGGGCACCGGGTGCCGGGCGCAGCGGAGTTGTGGGCGGGGCTCGGGACGCCGCGGCGGGCCCGGCGGGTGGGGAGCAGTCCCCGTTCGCGGGTGTGGCGGGTGGAGCTGGACGACGGGCCGGTGGTGGTGAAGCAGGCCGTCGGCGGGCCCGATGCCGGGGAGCGGTTCGGGCGGGAGGTCACGGCCCTGCGGCTGGCCGCCCGGCGCACGCCGGGCGGGTCCGGCGGGGCCGGCGGGCCGGGCGGGTCCGGCGGGCCGGACCGGGTCCCGGTGGTGCCGGAGGTGCTGGCCGTGGACCCCGGGGCCCGGGTGCTGGTGCTGGAGCACCTGGAGCACGGGCGGCCCGCCCCCGACTGGACCGTCGGGTACGCGGCGGCGCTGGCGCGGCTGCACGCCGCCGGGCGGGCCGGGGACGGCACGGGGCTGCCCCGCTGGTCCGGGCCGGGCGAGCGGGACGCGGACGCCTTCCTCGGGCTGGCGGACCGGCTGGGCGTGACTCCGCCGGCCGGGGCCCGCGAGGAGCTGTCGGCCCTGCTGGAACGGCTCGCGCAGGCGCCCGGGCATGCACTGCTGCACGGGGACCCCTGCCCGGGCAACGACCTGCACACCCCGGACGGGATCCGGTTCGTGGACTTCGAGCAGGCCTCGCTGGGCAGCGGGCTGACCGAGCTGGCGTACCTGCGGATCGGCTTCCCGACCTGCTGGTGCGTGACGGCGGCCGCGGAGCCGCTGCTCGACCGCGCCGAGGCCGCCTACCGGGCGGCGTGGCGGGCCGAGACCGGCGAGGACCCGGACACGGACGGGCTGGCGGACGCCTGCGCGGGCTGGCTGATCCGGGGGGACGCGCTGGTGCCCCGCGCGCGCCGGGACGGCCGGGACCATCTGGACCGGGCGGCCTCCCGGGACTGGTCCTGGGGCACGGCCACCGCCCGGCAGCGCCTCGTACACCGGCTGGGGGTGGTGGCCCGGCAGGCGGAGGGCAGGCCGGAGCTTTCCGCGACCGCCCGGCTGTGCGGAGCGCTGCGGGAGCGGATGCGGGAGCGCTGGCCGGCGGCCCGGACGGCGGTCCCGGAGGAGCGGCCGGAGGACTGACGGCCGTCAGGACCGACAGCGGGGGGACCGACGGCCGGACGACGGGACGAGGCCCTGCCGCTCAGTCGGTCGGCCGCTCGGGCGGTCGGCCGCTCGGGCGGTCGGCCGCTCGGGCGGTCGGCCGCTCGGGCGGTCGGCCGTGAGGAGGCGCCGCCTCGCGCTCAGACCAGGGCCGCCCACTGCACCCACAGCGGCAGCAGGAGCAGCGCCGCCACCGAGCTCTTGATGACCAGCGCGGCCGACAGGTCGACGTCGATCTCGTAGCGCTGCGCGAAGATGAACAGGTTCTGCGGGGTCGGCATCGCGGCCAGCAGCACCAGGTACGCCAGCCAGTCGCCGGACACCCCGAACAGCCCGCCGCACACCGCCCAGGTGAGCAGCGGGAAGCCCAGGCACTTGAAGGCGACGATCGCGGCCTCCTCGGCGGTGGTGCCCCGCAGGTTCAGCCCCAGGCCCCCCAGGTGCAGGCCGAGCGCGAACAGGGCGACCGGGGAGGCGCTGTCTCCGACGAAGGAGAAGCCGTCCAGCAGCGGCCCCGGCAGCGGCACGGAGAGCAGGTTGAGCACGATGCCGGCGTTGCAGGAGAGCACCAGGGGGGTGGTCAGTGAGGCGGCGACCGCCCGCAGCGGCCGGCCACCGCTGCCGGGGCGGCCGAACTCCATCACCGTGATCACCACGAGCGAGAGCACGCACACCTGGAACAGCAGGACGGGGAAGACGGGCGCGGCCGTCCCGAAGAGGGTGATGAACACGGGGACGGCGAAGTAGGCGGTGTTCACCTGGACCGCCGCCATGATCCGCAGAGCGGCCCCGCGGGCACCCGTGCCGCCGTACAGCCGGGCGGCCAGCCCGACCCCGACCACCGCCACGCCCGCCGCCGTCGCGTAGCCGAGGATCGCCCGCCAGTGGAAGAGGGCGCCGAGGTCGCTGGCGTAGATGTTCCCGAAGAGGTAGCAGGGGACGGCGAAGAGGAAGGCGTAGTCGGCGAAGACCCGGGACGCCTCGGCCGGGACCACTTTGCGCCGGGCCAGCAGGACTCCCCCGCCGAAGGCCAGGATGACCGGTATCAGTTTTTCCAGTGCCGCTGCCGTACCCATGTGCCGCGCCCCGTCCCGTTCCGTCCCCGGCCGTACGCGTGGTGGCGTACGTGCCCCGTGCCGTCGCACCTGTGGGTGCGGTCCGGAGCCTACGCCGCCGTGATCACGGTCCCGCCGGTACCCCGGGCGGGTGTCCCGACGGGGCGTCAGTGCGGGCCGGGGCGCGCAGGGTTGACGTGCCCCGGCGGGCCGGGGACGGCGGACCGGGCGCGCCGTCTCGGAGCGTGGACGGGTGCCGTCATATGCCCGGCCACCGGCGGCGGGTGGGATATGTTGGACACGAGTGGCGGAAAAAGGAGGCACGACGGTGCCATCGGGGCAGCGGGCACGCGCGCAAGCGGCCGCGATCACACCCAGCGGCCAGGCGCCGGCGCACGAACGCGCCCCGGCCGACCGGGTCCGCGCCCTGTTCAACGGGCACCGGCTCTCCCCCGGCCAGCGGCGGATCGCCCAGTACCTGATCGACCACCTGACCGAGGCCGCCTTCCTGTCGATCACCGAGCTCGCCGAGCGGGTCGGCGTGAGCCAGCCCTCGGTGACCCGGTTCGCCACCGCACTCGGCTTCAGCGGCTACCCGGCCCTGCGCGAGGTGCTGCAGCCCATCGCCCTGAGTGCGGTGGCCGGGACCCCGGAGGGCAGCGAGGAGATCCGCCGCAACGAGCTCCAGGCTGCCGTGGACGCCGAGATCGCGAACCTGGAGAACGTCCGCCGGCTGCTCGCCGACACCGACCAGGTGCTGGACCTCGGCCGGGAGCTGGCCAGGTCGGTGCCGGTGACCGTGCTCGGCCTGCGGATCTCGGTCTCGCTCGCGCACTACTTCGCGTACGCGGCCCGGCGCATCCACCCCGACGTCCGTCTGATCACGGAGGGCGGCAGCGTCGCCTACGACACGCTGATGCAGGCCCGGGCGGCCGGCGGGACCTGGGTGCTGGCCTTCGCGATGCCCCGGCACGCCAAGGAGACCCTGGCGGCCCTGCAGGCGGCGCGGAGCGCCGGGCTGCGGGTCGCGCTGATCACGGACCTCACGCTGGGGCCGCTGGTCGAGGAGGCCGACGTGGCGCTGACCGCCGCCACCGGCTCGCGGCTCGTCTTCGACTCCTACGCGGCGCCGAACATCCTGTCGGCCGCGGTGCTCCAGGCCATGGCGGACGCCGATCCGGAGCGGACGCAGGCGCGGCTGGAGAACTACGAGCAGGTCGCCGAGCAGCACGGCTTCTTCCTTTAGGTCCCGTCGGCCTTCGTTTTTTCGAGCGGGAGGGCGGTTCGCCCGGTCCGGGTGGATTTTCATACCCACCCGACACATGAAATTTTTCATTCCCTTGCTTACTCGACGGTATATATGTTTACTTCAGGCCACGCGAACCACTCCGGCCGGCGACTCCTCCTCACGCCGGCCCGTCGATGCGCCGGACGGGCCCCACATCCCGCACGGCGCACAGGCGGCCTCGGTCACCCCCTGGGCCGAGGCCGCCTCCCCTCTCTCGATACCGTTCGACCCCTCGGAAGCGACGAGAATGCCTCAGACCGTTCAGGCGGTACGCACCGCACTCAGCCCGGACTGGCCCTGTCAGGTGAAGGCCCCCGGCACGCACGACTGGGAGCGCACCGCCGCCCGCTGGCTGCGGGACCTGCTGCCGGCCCGTTACGCCGGCTACTCGACGCTCACCCGCCACAACGTCCTGCTCGCCCGCCACGCGCAGCTCCAGGTGCAGCACGAGATCCGCGCCGTACGCGTGGCCCTGCACACCAGCCGGCAGGAACTTCCCGCGCTGGGCGTCGCCGAGGGCGTCATAGAGAACTCGATCCGCATGTACGCCGTCGAGCTCGAGCAGCTGAACCGTCTCGCCCGGGGCATCCGCCTGGTGAGCGAGGCCCTCGCACGCCCGTCGGCCGCCCGCCCCTGAGGGGCGCCTGGTCCCCGGCCGGCTCATTCCCCAGGGCCGGCCGGACCGGAAAAAGGACACCCCCGGATCCGAAGGAGCGGATCCGGGGGTGTCCCCGGTGTGACGGCCGGGCCGAGCGGCCCGGCGCGCAACCGGTCAGTGCGGTGCCCGGCCTGTCCGCGCGGTGCGCGGCGGCCGGTTCAGGCGATGGAGGCCGCGACGACGGCGGCGACCGCGATGTTGCAGGAGGCCGTCACCCAGACCGCGGGGTGCGGCTCCGGATCGACCACTATGGCACCCAGCTTGCCCGGCGTCACCAGGTCCAGCACCAGGAACGCGACGCCCATCAGCACCAGGCCGAGGACGCCGAACGCCGCCGTGGCCACCAGGCCCTTGCCGAAGTCGTGGTACGTGGTCCAGATCGACGTGAAGACGATGCCACCGATGCCGAGCAGCGCCGAGCTGAGCAGGATGGCGGCGTTCCGGTTCCGGTCCTCCCAGATCTGCCGGCCGAGCTTCCCGGGCGTCAGCACGTCCACCAGGACGATGCCGAGGATCAGCAGCACCAGGCCGAGGGCACCGAAGGCTGAGGTGCGGCCAAGTCCGTTGATGATGTCGCTCATTGAGAAGCCTGTCTCCGGAGTGGTGGGACGGGGTGGATGGGAAGGTGAATCTATCGCACGGATGGCGGAAAGCCGATGGCCGGGGAGGGGTGCTTCATGCGGGTACGGGCCGCACGGGCGGAGGAGGCGGAGGCGCTGACGGCGCTGGTCCGCCGCTCCAAGGCGCACTGGGGGTACGGGGAGGAGCGGCTCGCCTCCTGGGAGGCCGAACTGCGCATCGGGGCGGCCGAGGTCGGCCGCCGCCGGATCGTGGTCGCGGAAGACCCGAACGGAGTACCGGGGATACGGGGCGTCGCCTCGCTGGAGGGCCCGGCCGGCGCCGCCGACGCGGTGCTGGGCCTGCTGTTCGTGGAACCGGAGGCGATCGGGCGGGGCGTGGGGCGCGCGTTGTACCGGTACGTCCTGCGGCGGGCCCGGGAACTGGGCTTCCGACGGCTGCTCGTCGACGCCGATCCGCACGCGGCGGGGTTCTACCGGACGATGGGCGCGGTGCCCGGGAAAGGGGCGGAGACCGCCGCGTCACGGGAGGACCCCGCGGCGGGCCGGCTGGTCCGGTTCACCGTGGAACTGCCTCCGCCGGCCGGCTGGACGGCGGCCTGGACCGGCGGCGAGCGGGCCGTGCACCTGGGGAACGTGGCCGAGTTCAACGCCCAGTTCCGCGATCCCTCGCTGGACTCCTCCCAGTACGCCGCCCACCACTACGCCTCGCTGGCCGCCCTCTACAGCCCCCACCCCGCAGCCCTGGTGCTGCCCCTGCCCGTCCCGTCCGGCTGGCTGGACCTGCTCTCCCGGGAGCTGGCATGGGATCCGGTCGAGCTGTACGAGGGCCTGGCGGACGGGGCCGGGCCCGGCCTGTCCGCGGCGGTGTCGGCCCGCCCGGCGCTGGCCGGGCGGCTGCGCGGGCTCGGGCTGCCGCTCGTACCGTGGGGCCGGACCGAGGAGTTCGGCCGGCTGTCCGGCCTGCCGCTGCCGGCCGGGGCGCTGCTCCACGAGTCCAAGGCGGCCTCGAACGCCCTGTTCCGGCGGCTGGCCGCGGGCGGGGCGCATCCCGGGATCGTGGTGCCGGGGCAGTGGGCCGCCCGGAACCGCCGGGCCGCGGCCCGGCTGCTGGCCGCACGGGCGCGGGAGGGCCTGGACACCGTGCTGAAGTCCGAGCACGGCGTCGGCGGCTCGGGGACCACCGTGGTCACGGCGGAGCGGGTCAGGGAGGCCGGCGGGGCCCGTGCGGTGCTGCGCGGCCTGCCCCGGGGCCCGCTGCTGGCGGAGGAGTTCATGGCGCGCGGCCCGGACTCCGCGGTGCGCGACCTGACGTACGACGGATTCGTGGACGCCGGTGGCAGGGTGCACGAGGTGGGTGCGGCGGTGATGCACGTGGTCGGCACCGGCTACCGCGGGGCGACGGTGGGGCCCGGGGTGGTCCCGGAGCCGTTCCTCGGGCCGCTGCTCGCCTTCGGGCGGGCCGTGGGGGCGGAGCTGGCCGCCTCCGGTCACCGGGGCTGGTTCGACGTGGACTTCGTGGCGGACGACCGGGGCCGCCTGGCCCCGGTCGAGACCAACCTCCGGCTGACCGGCCCGTCGATCGCCTTCATGGCCGCCGCCCGGCTGGACGACGTACGGGGCGGGCAGCACGTCGTACGCGTCCTGGACCGGGTGGAACTGGGCGCCCGGCTGGCCGACCCGCAGCTGGGCCCGTTCCTCCGCTCCCTGTCCCGGGGCTGCGCGGAACTCGGCGCCGTTTTCCTGCCGGTCATCGCGACGGCCGCCTTCGCCCCCGCCCCGTACCTGGGCGTACTGGTCGCCGCGCACACGTCGGCGGCGGTGGACGCGGCGGAGTCCTGGGTCCGGAAGGAGGCGCGGGCCCTCGGGCGGATGTTCGGCGACGGGTCGTATCAGCCGGACTGAGCGTCGGACCGGCGGTCGGATTGCGGGTCCGATTGCGGGTCGTATTGCGGGTCCGATGGCGGGTCGGATGGCGGGTCGGACCGGGGGTCGGGGGGATCGGCCGGGCGGTGCGGGTGCGCGGTCTCGTGCTTCCAGCGCATGCTCACGTTGAGGTGGCAGTTGGCGCGGCTCCTGGTGATCACCACGCCGGCCTCGACGGCCAGGTCGAGGCCGAACTCGACCGTGATCTCGTCCGGCCGGGCCTTGCGCAGCTGGTCGAGGGCGATCCGGGCGGCCTCGGTGACCGGTTCCAGGGCTTCGCGCAGGGTGTGCGGCAGGTCCTGGACGGCTGCGCCGAGACGGCCTTCCTCCAGCGCACCCTCCCCGACGGGCCCGTCCGGCTGTTCGACCAGGATCCAGCCGCCGCCGTCCAGCGGAACGCGCGTCAGAGATGCCATGACGCCTCCCCAGTCTCGCCTTCCGCGCCTGCCTGCCGCGTCCGCCCCCGGGTGCGCCAATGGGTGCGCCTCCGGGTACGCCAACGGGCGCGGCGGTGTGGCCAGCATCGCGGCGGGCGCCTCCGGCCGCATCCGGGGGTGGGCCGCCCGGAGGTACGACCGCCCGTGGGAGCGCGGCTCCCACGGGCGGCGGTGCGTGCGCGCTCCTAGCGCTCCTAGGAGGAGGCGGGGTAGACCTGCTTCACCTTGCCGTTCAGGTCAGCGGTGAGGTAGCCCGTGGCGTGGTAGTCGTTGGTGAGGTAGATCTTGATCCGGGGCTCGTCCTTGGCGAAGAGGTCCGGCTCGACGAGCACGTAGCGCATCGTCGGCTTCTCCACCTTGAGCTTGCTCTCGGCCTGCTGCATCAGTCCGGGCAGCACGTCCCAGTTCACCTTGTCCAGGTCGATCGGCTCGGACCCGTCCGTGACGGTGCCGCCGGGGCCGAAGCGGGACATGCCGCCCTGGTACCGGTAGCTGTCGTAGCCGTTGGCCGGGGACTTCACCGGCACGTTGACCATCGCGTACTCGCCGTAGATCGACAGGCGTACGACGTTGGCGCTGCCGGTCTCGTCGCGCACGGCCGCCGTCACGGCCTTGCCGCCGGCGGCGGTGAGCAGGTCGTCCGGGTCGTCCGCGGTGGTGCCGGTGCCGGTACCGCCGCCCTTGGTCGCTGCGGGGCTGCTCTTCGGCCCGCTCCCGGAGGTGCTCGGGGTGCTGCCCGGCCCGCTGCCACCGGTGGGCCCGGCCGAGGTCGTCCCGCTGCTTTTGGCATCGTCGTCGCCGTCCGGCAGCAGCCAGTTGACGGTGCCGACGGCGCCGGCCAGCAGGACGCCGATCACCACCAGGAACACCAGCACGGGCACCCCGCGCCGGGTGGGCGGAAGGGGCGGGGCGGCCGGAGCGCCCAGGCCGACCGGGGTCGTGGTCATCCCGCCCGGCGGGCCGAAGCCGTTCGACGGGGAGCCGTAGCCGGCCATCGGGCCGTATCCCGTCGGTACGGTCGGCTGTCCGCCCGTCGAGTGGCCGGGGCCCACGGCCGGGCTGCCGGCCGGGGGCGTGGGCGGCACGGCGGCGGGCGCGCCCGAGGCCGGCACGGCACGCAGCAGTGTCTCCAGGCGTGCGGCGTCGGGCCGTGTCTTCGTGTCGCGGACGAGGAGTTCGGACAGCACCGGCGCGAGCCCGCCCGAACGCGACGGGTACGGGAGGGGCTCGTCGAGCACGGCGACGACGGTCGCCATGGCGGTGGCCCGCCGCAGCGGGTGGACGCCCTCGGCGGCCACGTACATCGTCATGCCGAGCGACCAGAGGTCGGAGGAGGGGTTGCCCTCCTCGCCGCGCACCCGCTCGGGAGCGATGTACTCGGGGGACCCGACCAGGTCGCCGGTGGCCGTGAGGCCGGAGGACTCGGGCAGGACCGCGATGCCGAAGTCGGTGAGGACGGCACTGCCGTCGGGGCGCAGCAGCACGTTGGCGGGCTTGACGTCTCGGTGGTGCACCCCGGCCGCGTGCGCGGCCCGCAGCGCGGACAGCACGTCCAGGCCGATCCGGACCACCTCGTCGACCGGCAGCGGCCCCTGGGCCAGCCGGTCGTGGAGGGAGCCGCCCTGGACGAGCTCCATGACGATCCACGGGTGCGAGCCGTCGTCCGGTTCGACGATGTGGTGGATGGACACGACGTTGGGGTGGGCGAGCCTGGCCAGGGCCTGCGCCTCACGGATGGCGCGCTGGCGCAGTTGCAGCGCGATGTCGGGCCGGGCCTCGATCAGCGCCGGGTCCGCGGGCCGCACCTCCTTCAGCGCGACGTCCCGCTGCAATGCCGTGTCCCGGGCCCGCCACACGGTGCCCATGCCTCCGCTGCCCAGCCGGGAGATCAACTCGAAGCGGCCGTCGACGAGGCGTCTGCCGCCCTCACTCGTATCCATGGCTGCACATCGTAGGGACTCTCCGGACCTCTCGGTTCCGGGGGTCGGCAGGCGGACGGGACGGGCCCCGTGGAAGGGCCCGCCCGCCCGGTCGCCCGGATCCGGTGCGGGCCTGCTCACCCGCCTCGGCCGTCCCGTCGGCCGTCCCGCCCGCCGTCCCGTGGTCCGGCCGGACGGGTCGGCCTGGTCGTGGCCCAGACGGCGACGATCCCGGCGGCGATCATCAGCGGGATGTTGAAGGCGTAGACGAGAAGGGCCTGCATCGGCCAGTCCGTCTTGGCCGTCAGGCGGTAGGAGTTGTCCTGTGGCCACCATGCCATCAGGAGGTAGGCGATGGAGAGGTGGGCGGCCACGGTCAGGCGGCGGGGCCGTCCGGTGCGGAGCATCGGGGCGCGGCCGACGAAGAGGTGGGCGACGCCCGCGCCGAAGGCGAGGCACTCGAAGACGTAGAGCAGGAAGAAGAGGAACGCCCACGGGCCCGGTACGCCGGACAGGTCGGTCGAGCCCGGCCAGATGCCCAAGGTGAGGACGAAGGCCACGGGGGCCACCAGGACGGTGATGCAGCCTGCCCCGCCGAGCGGATTCGACACGAAGGCGGCGCCGTACTTGCCCGAGCCGGGACCGCTGTCGGGCGCCGGGGGCAGCGGGAGCGCCCCACGGTCCTCCCGGCCGGCCCGGTCGCGGGGCAGCCCGGGCAGCCGGACGACCGTCGCCGGTATGTCCTGGGCGCTGAGCCGGCCCTTGAGGTGGGCGCGCAGTTCGGTGTCGTCGGGCATCCGGGTCGGGGCGCCGGATCGTCCCGGGGCGGTCGTGTCCGGTACGACGTACGCGACGAGGCGCTGCCTGTTCCCGTTGGTGACGGCTCCGACGAGGGCTCCTCCGATGGCCGGGTGCTCGCGGAGGAACGCCTCGATCCGGTACGGGTCCACCGTGCGGTGGCCGAAGTCGAAGCGGTCCACGGCCCGTCCCGTGAACTCCAGCAGTCCGTCGGGGCGGTACCGGCCGAAGTCGCCGGTGGGGACGAAGTCACCGCCGCCGGGCGGGCCGAGGTGGATCTCGCCGTCGCGGACGTCCGCGCCACAGCCGGGGAAGGGCCTGCCGAGCAGGCTGTGGCGGGCGGGGTCGGTCACCGGCCCGCCGAGCTGGGACAGCTCGAACCAGGTGCCGGTGCCGGCCGTCTCGGCGGTGCCGTAGACGCTGAGCAGGCGGGCGCCGTCGGGCAGCAGGGCCTGTGCCGCGATGTGTTCGTCGAGGTGGAGGCGGTCTCCGGTGACGGTGACCAGGCGGAGCGTCCGGAGCTCCGGTGGCCGGGGGGTCTCGGCATCGTGCAGGCCGGCCAGGCCGCCCGGGTCGGTGTGCAGGACAGTCACCCGCTCGGCGCCGATCAGACGGCGGAGTCCGGCGTCGTAGGGGACCGGGGGCCGCGGGCCGGGCGCGACGAGGGTGCCGCCGGTGCACAGGGCGCGGGTCCAGCCCGCGGCGAAGGCGGTGACGTCCGGGCGGGCGGTGAAGAGGTGGCGGTCGCCCGGGCCGAACCCGGCCGTACGGATCCACCCGTCGAGGGCGGCGAGCAGTCGGCCCTGGCGGACCCGTACGGGCCGGGGCTCGGGCCCGCCGGTGAACAGCACGGTGTTGGCCTCCCAGGCCACCGTCCAGGGATAGCGGCGGGGGCCCGGCACGCGCGACGCCCCGGCGGGCGGGCGGGCCCCTCGGCCGGAGGAGTCGGGGGAGGCGGAGGCTCCGGCGGAGGCCGGGGAGGTGGAGGAGTCTGCGGAGTCCGGGGAGGCGGAGGCTTCGGCGGCCGGCTCTCCGTCGATCGGGATCACCCGCGGGCCCCGCCCGGAGTCCAGCCTGGCCCAGTGGCGGGAGTCGGTGACGAGCACGTACGGACTGAGGGCGGTGAGCTGCCGGACGGCCGTGACGGCCGCCTCGGGGTCGACCAGGGCGTAGGCCGCACCGGCCTTGAGGACGGCGATCACCCCCGTCACCGCCTCGGCGGTACCGGGTACGCCGATGGCTATGACGGCGCCGGCCGGCGGGCGCTCGGCGCGCAGCCGGGCAGCCAGCCGCGTGGCCGCGCGGTCGAGTTCCCGGTAGGTGAGGACCGTCCCTCCGGTGACGACGGCGGGCGCATCGGGGGTGTCCAGTGCCCACTGCTCGAAGCGGTGGAGGACGCTGTCGGCGGTGTCCGGAGCAGAGGTCTCCGGACCGGAACGCTTCGACTCGGGTTCCTGCTTCATGGCCCGATGATGCCACCGGCCGCCGACAGCGGACCGGCTTGGTACACAAGGGTGTTGGGATGGAGACGGCCCTGTTGCACGGGGTGCCGGAAAACATTGACCTCAAGGGCGGTCGAGGTCCTACCGTCGACGGCATGGATATGGAAGTCACCGCCTGGACGTCCCTGCACAGCGCGATCAACGCGCAGACCGACCGCCGCCCGTTCTCCCGGGCCGGTCTGCGCCGCGTCGCCGCCTTCGCCCGCCCGCACCGCCGCGGTCTGACGCTGTTCTTGTTCTTGAGCGTGGTCACCGCGCTGCTGGCAGTGGCCACTCCGGTGCTCGCGGCCCGCGTGGTCGACGCCATGGTGGAGGGCCGGGACACCGGCACCGTCACCCGGCTCGCCCTGCTGATCGCGGTGATCGCGGTGGCCGAGGCGGGACTGGGCCTGCTCACCCGCAAGTTGTCGGCGACTCTCGGCGAGGGCCTGATCCTGGACCTGCGGACGGCGGTCTTCGACCACGTGCAGCGGATGCCGGTGGCCTTCTTCACCCGGACGCGTACGGGTGCGCTCGTGAGCCGGCTCAACAACGACGTCATCGGGGCGCAGCGGGCGTTCAGCAACACCCTCTCGGGTGTGGTGGCCAATTCGGTGACGCTGCTGCTGACCCTGACCGTGATGCTCGGCATCTCCTGGCGGATCACCGTGCTGGCGCTGGTGCTGCTGCCGGTGTTCGTGCTGCCGGCCCGCCGGATGGGGGCCAGGATGGCCCGGATGCAGCGGGAGGCCGCGGAGCTGAACGCGGCGATGGGGACCCAGATGACGGAGCGGTTCTCGGCGCCGGGCGCCACCCTGGTCAAGCTGTTCGGGCGGCCCGCGGAGGAGTCGGCCGAGTTCGCGGCACGGGCGGCCCGGGTGCGGGACATCGGCATCCGCACGGCGATGGCCCAGTCGGTGTTCATCACCGCGCTGACCCTGGTGTCGGCGCTGGCACTGGCCCTGGTCTACGGGCTCGGCGGGTACTACGCGCTGCGCGGCAGCCTGGACGCGGGCGCGGTGGTCGCGCTGTCGCTGCTGCTGACCCGGCTGTACGCGCCGCTGACCGCGCTGGCCGGAGCCCGGGTGGAGGTCATGAGCGCGCTGGTCAGTTTCGAGCGGGTCTTCGAGATCCTCGACCTGAAGCCGCTGATCGAGGAGCGGCCGGACGCCCGCCGGGTGCCGGACGGGCCGGTGTCGGTGGAGTTCGACGCGGTGTCCTTCGGCTACCCCTCCCCCGACAAGGTCTCGCTGGCCTCCCTGGAGGAGGTCGCGACCCTGGATGCGCGGGGCGGCACCCAGGTGCTGCACGAGGTCTCCTTCCGGGCCGAGCCCGGGCAGATGATCGCCCTGGTCGGTTCCTCGGGGGCGGGCAAGTCCACCATCGCGCAGCTGCTGCCGCGGCTGTACGACGCCGATTCCGGGACGGTCCGGCTGAACGGGGTCGACGTACGGGACCTGACGGCCGACTCGGTCCGCGAGACCCTCGGCATGGTCACCCAGGACGGGCACCTGTTCCACGAGTCGGTCCGGGCGAACCTGCTGCTGGCCCGGCCGGGCGCGGCGGAGGAGGAGATCTGGGAGGCGCTGCGCCGGGCCCGGCTGGACGGGCTGGTCGCCTCGCTCCCGGACGGCCTGGACACGATCGTGGGTGAGCGCGGCTACCGGCTCTCCGGCGGGGAGCGGCAGCGGCTGACGATCGCCCGGCTGCTGCTGGCCCGGCAGCGGGTGGTGGTGCTGGACGAGGCGACCGCCCACCTGGACTCGACCTCGGAGGCGGCGGTGCAGGAGGCGCTGGGCGAGGCCCTGGCGGGCCGGACCGCGGTGGTGATCGCGCACCGGCTGTCGACCGTACAGGCGGCCGACCAGATCCTGGTGGTGGAGGACGGGCGGATCGTGGAGCGGGGCACGCATCCGGAACTGCTGGCCGCCGGCGGACGCTACGAGGAGCTGTACCGGACCCAGTTCGAGCCGGGCGGTGCGGTGGACGGCGGGCGGCGGGACGGCGGGCACCCGTCCGGCGCCCCGGCGGGCGGGCATCCGGCGGGTGCGGCGGGCGGGCCCCTGCCGGCGGGCGCATGATGGGGCGATGGACATCAAGCTGGAACTCGTGATGGTGCCCGTCACGGACGTCGACCGGGCGAAGTCCTTCTACGAGCGGGCCGGGTTCCACGCCGACCACGACGTGACGGTGAGCGAGGAGGTCCGGTTCGTCCAGCTCACCCCGCCCGGCTCGGCCTGCTCCATCGCCCTCGGCAAGGGCCTCACCCGGATGGCCCCGGGCTCGCTGGACAACCTGCAGGTGGTGGTGGAGGACATCGAGGAGGCCCACGCCGTGCTGACCGCCCGCGGCATCGCGGTCAGCGCGGTGGAGGACCATCCGTGGGGGTCGTTCGTGTACGTCGAGGACCCCGACGGCAATCGCTGGTCGGTGCAGCAGAAGGTTCCGCGCGGGGGCGCCCGCTGACCCGTCCGCGGCGATGCGGTTGGGTGGGGGCATGAGCAATTCCGCCGGTACGGGACCGGTCCTGGTCGTCATGGGGGTCTCGGGGTGCGGGAAGACCACGGTCGGACGGCTCCTGGCCGCCGCGCTCGGGCTCCCGTACGCCGAGGGCGACGCGTTCCACCCGGCAGCGAACGTCGCGAAGATGGCCGCCGGGGTGCCGCTGGACGATGCCGACCGGGCGCCGTGGCTCGATGCCGTCGGCGCGTGGGCGGGGGCGCGCGGCCGGCCCGGGGAGGGCGGCGGGGTGGTGTCCGCGTCGGCCCTCAAGCGGGTCTACCGGGACCGGCTGCGGGCGGCCGCGCCCGGGGCGGTCTTCGTCCACCTCGCGGGTGACCGGGAGCTGATCGGGCACCGGCTGGCTGCGCGCACCGGGCACTTCATGCCGGCTTCGCTGCTGGACTCGCAGTTCGCGGCGCTGGAGCCGCTGGAGGCGGGCGAGCGCGGGGTGACCGTGGAGGTCACCGGCACGCCGGAGGAGATCACGGCCCGCGCGCTGGCCGCCCTGCGCGGCGCACCGCCGGCACCGCCCGGACCGCCCGCACCGCCCGCACCGCCCGCACCGCCCGGACCGCCCGGACCGGGCATCATCGACGGGTGATCATATTCCTGAACGGTACGTCGAGTTCCGGGAAGTCGAGCATCGCCCGGGAGCTGCTCCGGGTGCTGGACGAGGTCTGGTTCCACCTGCCGGTGGACGCCTTCCACGCGATGCGCGCCCGGAAGGACCTGCCGCCGGAGGAGGTGCCCGCCCTGCTCCGGCGGACCTGGGAGGGCTATCACCGCGCGGTCGCCGGGATGGCCGCGGCCGGGAACCACGTGGTGGTCGACCACGTGCTGAGCGAGCCGTGGCGGCTGCGGGACTGCCTGGGGTTGTTCGAGCCGGACGAGGTGCTCTTCGTCGGGGTGCACTGCCCGCCGGAGGAGCTGGCACGGCGCGAACGGGCCCGCGGGGACCGGCCGGAGGGGCTGGCGGCCGGTCAGCTGGAGCGGGTGCACGCCCACGGCGTGTACGACCTGGAGGTGGACTCGGGGGCCTCCTCCCCCGCCGGCTGCGCGCTGCGCATCGCGGAGTTCCTCCCGCACCGGCCGCGGCCGACCGCCTTCCGGAGACTCCGCTCACAAGCGGAGGGGCGTCTTTCAAACCCGTGATCGATTTTCGGCCGCGGGGCCAGTATGATCACCCGCGACAAGGCCGTAGCGCAGAGGTCGTCGCGCCCACGCATCAAGCTGGAGGACGTCGGTTCAAATCCGACCGGCCTTGTCACCTTGCCTTTTCGTACGTTTCGTTGTGGACGCCGGTCACCGGCGAAGGACCGGTGGAGCGGTGATGACCCAGCCGATACCCGTACGGTGCCCCGCGATCGAGCACCCGGACCTGCCCCTGGCCGACCCGGCCATGCTGGACCCGCTGCTCGCGCGGCTGGCGGACGACCGGCCGGTGGCGGAGGACGAGACGTACCCGCTGGGCACGCTGCGCGCCGACGGCCGCGTCGACCTGTGCAAGCAGGGGCTCGGCCCGGACGGCGCCGCCCGGCTGCTGCCCTTCGCCGCCGCCTCGGCCCATGCCTCGCACCTGCTGCTGGGCACCAACTCCATCGGGGACGAGGGTGCTTCGGCGCTCGCCCGGGCCCTGTCCGCGGAACCCGGCCACGGCCTGCACACGCTCTACCTGGGCTGCAACCGGATCGGCCCGGAGGGGGTCGCCGCGCTGGCCGGCGCCCTGGACGGCGACACCTCCGTGCGGGCCCTGTGGCTCAAGCGGAACCCGGTCGCCGTGGACGGCGCGCGCACCCTGGCCGGCCTGCTGCGCCGCAACTCCGCCCTGCGCACCCTCGACCTGGTCAACACCGGCCTCGGCGCCGAGGGGGTCCGGCTCCTCCTGGACGCCCTGACCGAACGCCAGGCGCCCCTGGAGCGCCTTTTCCTGGGCGGCAACGGCCTCGGCCCCGACGCCGCGCCGCTGCTCGCCGCCCTGATCACCGGGGCCGGCGTACGCGAGCTGTACCTGCCGGCCAACCACCTCGGCGACGAAGGGGCCGCGGTCCTGGCCGCCGCGGCGGCGGCCGCGGACCGGCCGGTGCGCCTGGGACTCGGCGGCAACGGCATCGGCCCGGACGGGGCGCGCGCGCTGGCCGCCGCCCTCGGCGGCATCGAGGCCCTGGACCTCGGCCGTCCCATGTCGGAGCGCAGCCTGGGCTCGCCGCCGAACGCCACCGGGGACGCCGGTGTGCAGGCCCTGGCCGCCGCCCTGCCGGGCAGTCCGCTGCGCCGGCTGGAGCTGTGCCACACCGGCCTGACCGGGCGCGGCGCCAAGTCGCTGCTCGCCGCCGTGCCGGACGACTCCCCCCTGGAGTACGTGGGCCTGGGTCCGGGGCTGCCGCGCCGCGTCAAGCGGTCGTTCGCGGAGCGGCTGCGGCCGGCCCGTGCCGCCCACCCCGACCTGCGTGCGATCGGCAGCGTGTACCGGTGAAGCGGACGCCCCTGCCCGGCGGGCTCGACCCCGAGGACGTGTCGGTGTGGCTGCGCGTCCGCCGCTACGCCGTTCCCCGCTGGATGATCGAGCAGGCCACGGAACACCGGCTGGCCGGTGACTGGCGGGCCGCGTGCGCGGCCGCCGCCGTCGACCACGACATCGACCTCGACGACCTCGCCGCCCGGTTCGGGGAGAGCGCCGCCGCGGCGGTGGCCGAGGACCTGCGCCATCTGGCACCGGACCTGGTGCGCTGGCACCTGCCCCGGCTGCTGGGCGGCCGTACGACGCTGGACACGGACCTCCGCGTCCTGCTCGCGTGCCACGGCCCGGAGGCCGGATCGCCGGAGGTGCTCGGCCTCTGGGTCCACACCACGCCCATGAGCGAGGGGCCGCAGCGGCTGAGGCTGGTGTGCGCGCCCCTGGGCACCCGCTTCGCCCAGTCCGGCGCGAACTGGACGCAGGCCCGCGACCTCTGGGACGCCCGGCACGCGGCGGGGCTGCGCGCAAGGCTCTCCGGCGGAGCGGACCGGCTGCCGTTCTTCCGTGCCGACGGCACCCCGCTCGCACCGGACGAGTACCCCGTCGAGGACCCGGGTGCCGCCGACCCGGCGGCGCGGGCCGAGTGGGTCACGCTCCTGCGGGACCGGGGCGAGCACGACGAGGCGTTCCGTGCGGCGGGCGTCGAAGTCGACCTGACCCCGCCGGAGGTGCGGTCCGGGTCCTACCGGGCCGAGCCGTCGAGGATGTTCCGGGAGGTCCGGTTCGACCTCGGCCGCCTGGCCGGCGAGGTCCGCCGGCTGGCGGCGGCCGGCGGCGCGGACCGGCTCAAGGCGTTGGGCGGCTGGCGCCGCGCCGTTCTGCTGGAGCCGTCCGGCACGGGCGCCGGGGACCCGGTGCACGCGCGCGTCGTCCACGCCGAGGACGTCAAGGAGGTGGCAGTGCTGCCCGGCCACGCCCGGCAGCCCCTGCCCGACCTCCACCTGGTGCACGCCGGCCTGATCACCCCGGCCGAACTGCACCCGCTGGTCGCCGCCTCCCTGTTCCCGGATTCCGGGCCCGCCGCCGGTCCGCCCGCCCCGGCGGCTCCGGCGCCCGTACGGGTGCGCTGCCGCGGCGAGTGGCACGAGGTGCGCTTCCACGGCGGCGAACTCGACATGCCGCACACCCCGCAGGAGCGGCAGCGCGAGGAGGCGCTGCGCGCCTTCGGCGGCGCGGTCGCCGGCTGCTTCGCCGTCCGGCAGACGGTGACCACCGGCGACGGCAGGCTGCCGCGCGCGCTGCGCGAGCAGCGGCGGGAGCTGGGGCAGCGGGTCCAGCACGGCGACACCCCCGGTGTGCTCGCCCTGCTCGACGCCGGGGTCGACCCGCGGATCAAGCTGCCGAACGACCGCACCCTGCTCCACCTGCTCCACCTCCTCGACCACGAGGAGCTGCTGCCCCGGCTGCTGGCGGCCGGACTCGGCATCGAGGCCGAGGACAAGACCGAGCGCACCCCGCTGCTGATGGCCGTCACCTACGGCGGGTCGCCGGGGCTGGTGCGGGCGCTCGTGGATGCAGGGGCCCGGATCGACGTCGTCGACGCCATGGACACGTCCCTGGCGCAGATCATCCGCCGCTACCGCCGCGAGGACCTCGGCTTCCTCAGGGACCGGGTCCGGGAGGAGTTCCCCGGCCTCGGGAACGAGTGGTGGGACGACTGGATGGACGACCGCGAGGAGTACGAGGAGGACGACGAGTGAGCGGCACGCCCCTCCCGGAACCGCTGGCCGCCGCCGACGCCCTCAACGCCCGCCTGCGTGCCACCCGGACCGAGCCCGCCACCAACCCCCAGCTGGACGCGCTGGCCCTGGCCGTGACGGCCAACCAGCCGGTCCTGCTGTGGGGTGAGCCGGGCATCGGCAAGTCGGCCGGCATGGAGCAGCTGGCCGCCGGGCTCGGCGTCGCGCTGGAGACCGTCATCGCCAGCGTCCACGAGCCCTCCGACTTCGCCGGGCTGCCGATCGTCGGAGACGACCCGGCCACCACCGGTGTACCGATGGCACCGCCGGACTGGGCGGTCCGGCTGGCCCGTACCGGGCAGGGTCTGCTGTTCTTCGACGAACTGTCCTCCGCACCGCCCGCAGTTCAGGCGGCCCTGCTGCGCGTGGTGCTGGAGCGGCGGGTGGGCAGCCTGGTGCTGCCCGAGTCGGTCCGCATCGTGGCCGCCGCCAACCCGCCCTCCAGCGCCGCCGACGGCTGGCACCTCAGCCCGCCGCTGGCCAACCGCTTCGTCCACCTGGACTGGACGCACCGGCCGCGCACCGTGGCGCGCGGCATGGCGGGCATCTGGCCGGAGCTGACGGTGCCCGCGGTGGATCCGGCCCGGGCCCCGGGTGCGGTGGCCCGCGCCCGCGGTGTCATCTCCGGCTTCCTGACCGCCCGGCCCGGGCTGGTCCACCACCTGCCCGCCGAGGCGGAGGGCCGTGGGCGGGCCTGGCCCTCCCCGCGCACCTGGGAGATGGCGCTGCGGCTGCTCGCCACCGGGTACGCCGCCGGGGTCGGCCGCGAGGCGCTGGCCGCCGCGCTCACCGGCGCGGTGGGCGAGGGTGCGGGCCTGGAGCTGCTCTCGTACCTGGAACACCTCGACCTGCCCGATCCGGACCGGGTGCTGGCCCACCCGGACGCCTTCGCCCTGCCGCAGCGCGGGGACCGGCAGCTCGCCTTCCTGATCGCCGTGGTGGCGGCCGTACAGGCCGAACTGACCCGGGAGCGCTGGGAGGCGGCCTGGGCCGTGCTCGCCAAGGCCGTGGAGGCGGGCGTGCCGGACGTGGCCGCACGGGCGGCCGCCGACCTCGCCGCGATGCGGAACCCCGAGTGGCCGGTGCCGGAGGGCATCGACGCCTTCGTGGAACTGCTGCAGCTGGCCGGCGCCCTGCCGGGCGGCGGCTGACCGGGCCGTGGCCACAGCCGAACCCGAACGCGCGGCGCGGCCCGGGGACTCCGGGCCGCCCGGCGGGGCCGTACGAGCCGGGGACGCCGGGCAGCCCCCCGGACGCGCCGTGCCGGGCGGTCCCGTGCCGGGCGGTTCCGTACAGGCCTGCGAGCACGCCGGACCGCCCGGGGACGACGCGGGGCGACACCTCGACACCGCGAAGCTGCTGGCCGCCCGCTACCGGGCGGCCGAGGACCGGCCGTACCTCGCCTCCGCCCTGTACGCGCTGACCGTGGTGCCCTCCACCCGGGTCCCGACCATGGGCGTGGACCGGCACTGGCGCTGCTACGTCTCGCCCCGCTTCGTGGACGCCACCCCGGTGGCGGAGCTGGCCGGCGTGTGGATCCACGAGGTGGCGCACCTGCTCCGCGACCACCACGGGCGCGCCGACCGGCTGCCGGCCGCCGACCAGCGGGACGCCGTACGCGTCAACATCGCCCAGGACTGCGAGATCAACGACGACCTGCTCGCCGACGGGATCGCGCTGCCGGCCGGCCGGGTGGAGCCCAAGGACTTCGGCCTGCCCACGGGCGGGCTGTTCGAGGGCTACCTGCCCTCGATCCCGCCCACCCCGACCGTCCGCGCCCCGGACTGCGGCTCCGGCGCCCACGGCGCGCCCGCACCGTGGGAGCTGCCGGAGGACTCGGGCCCGGCCCGGCTCGGCCCGGTCGAGGCCGACGCCCTGCGCCGTACGACCGCCCAGGCCGTGCGCGCCCACCAGCGCACCCGCGGACGCCTGCCGGCCGGCTGGCAGCGCTGGGCCGAGGAGCTCCTGGAGCCCACCGTCGACTGGCGGCAGGCGCTCTCGGGCGCGGTCCGGGAGGCCGCCGCCTGGGCCTCGGGCGCGGTCGACTACACCTACCGCCGGCCCTCCCGCCGCACTCCCGCGCTGCGCGGGGTCGTCCTGCCGAGCCTGCGCAGGCCGCTGCCGCGGGTCGCGGTGGTGATCGACACCTCGGGGTCGATGGGCCCGGACGACCTGGCCGCCGCACTGGGCGAGGTCACGGGAGTGCTGCGGCAGGTGGGCATCCGGGGCAACCGGGTGGCCGTCCTCGCCTGCGATGCCGACGTGCACACCGTCTCGCGGGTGACCGGCACCGACCGGATCGCCCTCGCCGGGGGCGGCGGAACGGACATGCGGGTGGGCATCGCCGCCGCCCTGGCCGTCCCGGACCGCCCGGGCATCGTCATCGTGCTGACCGACGGACACACCCCGTGGCCGGACGAACTGCCCTCCTGCCGCCTGATCGCCGCCCTGATCGGCGAGAACGCCCCCCGACCCCCGTCCTGGGTCGAAACGGTCCACGTCACCCCGGGCGGCTGACCTCCCCGTCCCCACGGCGGGCCGGTACGTCCCGCCCGCTTCCGGCTAGTCGGTGGGGACGCAGAGGACCGGGAGGCGGGAGAGGTGGAGCAGTTTGTGCGGGGTGGAGCCGAGCAGGGCACCGCGCATGGGGCTCTCGCCCCAGCTGCCGACCACGATCACCCGGCCGCCGTGCCGTTCGGCGGCGTCCAGCAGGGCCTGGGCCGGCTTTTCGTCGACGATCTCGACCGTCGAGGGGACGCCGGCCTCGTCGGCCGCCTCGACCGCGTGTGCCAGGGCCGTGCGGCCGACCTGGCGGATCGCCTCCTGGTGCGCGCGGTACTCCTCGCCGAGCGCGCCCGGTGCGGCCGCCCCGTACACCAGGACCAGTGGCTCTCCGAAGGCCGCCGCGACCTCGAGCGCGACCCGCAGGGCCCGTTCCGCGCCGGGGGATTCGTCGTAGCCGAGGACCACCGCCATCTCAGGCCCCGCCTCCCTGCCCGTTCGCGGGCCGCCTGGACTTCCGCGGTTTGCCGTGCACCAGGGTGGGGTCGGCCACGCTGCGCCGCTCCTGCCAGAAGAGGCCGTGCCGGATCCGCCAGTAGATCATCACGATCACCCCGAGCAGGGCGATGCCGATGCCGATGACCAGGGGCGGGCCGAGACCGAACCAGGACTCGCCGCTGTAGGAGTTCGCCGGGTCGGACATGTCCACGATGGATTCGGCGAGCAGCCAGGTCAGCAGGACCGCCCCGACCACCGGGCCCAGCCCGATGAAGAGGAAGTTGTGCACGCTCTCCAGCAGGTGGCGGCGGTAGTAGACGGCGCAGGCCACGCCGGTGAGCGCGTAGTAGAACGCGATGAGCAGGGAGAGCGCGGTGATGGAGTCGAACAGTGCGTTCTCGCTGATCGCGTTGACCACCAGGTACCAGGCGATGGCGATGGCCGCGACCAGCCAGGTGCTGATCTCCGGGGTGAGGAACCGGGGGTGGATGTGGGCGAGCCGTTCCGGGAAGGCGTGCCGGCGGCCCATCGACAGGGCGGTCCGGGAGGCCGGGATGATGGTGGTCTGGGTGGAGGCGAGGGCGGAGGTCGACACCGCGAGCAGCACCACCCAGTCCCAGCCGCCCATCACCTCGTGGGCGAGGGTGGCGAACACCGACTCCTCCTCGCCCGCGTTCTCGGCGAGGAACCGGGTGCCGGCGTAGCCGACCACGGCGATGCCCACCGACAGGTAGGTGACGAGCAGGATGACGGTGGACCAGAGTCCGGCCTTGCCGGGGGCGGACGCGGAGTCCTTGACCTCCTCGGTGAGGTTCACCGCGGACTCCCAGCCCCAGTAGATGAACACGCCGAGCAGCAGGCCGCCGGTGAGCGCGGCGCCGCCCGCGCCGAACGGGTTGAGCCAGGCCAGCTGGGGTTCGATCCCGTCCAGCGAGCTGGTGCCGGCGTAGACGCGGTAGATGGCCACCCCGGCGAACAGCAGCAGGAAGAACACCTGGGCGAGGATCAGGACGTTCTGGAGGTGTGCGGACATCTCGGTGCCGAGCACGCAGATGGCCGTCATCACCAGGACCACCAGCACGGTGAAGGTCTGCCGGACGGGTTCGCTGTTGGCCCAGCTGTCCAGGCCCACGGTGAGGAACCCGAAGCGTACGGCGACGTCCGCGAGCGAGCCGATGACCAGGACGCCGGTCATGAAGATGGCCCAGCCGCCGAGCCAGCCCGCCCAGGGGCCCATGGCCCGGGTGACCCAGGAGAAGGTGGTGCCGCAGTCCTGGTCCACCCTGTTCAGGTAGTAGAACGCGGTCGCGATGAGCAGCATCGGCACGAACGAGGCCAGCATGATGCCCGGGGCGTAGATCCCGGCGAGGGCCACGATGGGGCCGATGGCCGCCGCGAGGGAGTAGGCGGGCGAGGTCGAGTTCAGCCCGATCACGAGCGCGTCGAGGAACCCGATCGCATCGTGCTTGAGCTCGGGGACCGCAGGTTTCCCCTCCGCCACGTCACCGGCCATACCTGCATGGTGGACCGGGCGGGTGGGGGGCGCACGACGGGTAGGCTGTCCGCGTGACCCAGTCCCCCGACGCCTCCCGTCCGAACGCCTCCGACCTGCCGGAACAGGTGGTTCCGACCCTTCCGGCGGTGTCCTCCTTCGACGGGCTGGACCTGCCGGAACCGCTGCTGCGGGCCCTGGCGGCGCTGGGCGTGACCGTGCCGTTCCCCGTCCAGGCCGCCACCCTGCCGGACTCCCTCGCGGGGCGTGACCTCCTGGCCCGGGCCCGTACCGGGTCCGGCAAGACCCTCGCCTTCGGCCTCGCGCTGCTGGCCCGTACGGCGGGACTGCGGGCCGAGCCCAAGCAGCCGCTGGCCCTGGTGCTGGTGCCGACCCGGGAACTGGCGCAGCAGGTCACCGACGCGCTGGTGCCGCTCGCCCGTGCGGTGGGACTGCGGGTCGCCACCGCGGTCGGCGGGCTGGCGATCAACCAGCAGGCGGCGGCGCTGAAGGCGGGCGCGGAGGTGCTGGTGGCGACGCCGGGCCGGCTGACGGACCTGCTGGAGCGGAAGTACGTACGGCTGGACCGGGTGGCCGTGACGGTGCTGGACGAGGCCGACCGGATGTGCGGCCTGGGCTTCCTGCCGCAGGTGACCGACGCGCTGGAGCGGGTCCGGCCCGACGGCCAGCGGCTGCTGTTCTCGGCGACCCTGGACGGTGACGTCGACGGGCTGGTGCAGCGGTTCCTGGACGACCCGGCCGTGCACTCGGTGGACCCGTCGGCCGGCACGGTGACCACGATGGACCACCTGGTGCTGCACGTGCAGCCCGCCGACCGGTTCGCGACGGCGACGGAGATCGCCGCGCGTGACGGGCGGGTGCTGCTGTTCCTCGACACCAAGGTGTCGGTGGACCGGTTCACCCGGCACCTGAAGGACAGCGGGATCCGGGCCGCCGCGCTGCACGGCGGCAAGTCCCAGCCGCAGCGCACGCACACCCTGGAGCAGTTCCGGAACGGCGAGGTCACCGCGCTGGTCGCGACCGACGTGGCCGCCCGCGGCATCCACATCGAGGACCTCGATCTGGTGGTCAACCTGGACCCGCCCGCCGACGCGAAGGACTATGTGCACCGGGCCGGGCGCACCGCCCGTGCCGGCGGGTCCGGGACGGTGGTCACCCTGGCCGCACCGAAGCAGCGCCGCGACCTGTCCAAGCTGCTGTCCGAGGCCGGGATCCGGGCGCGTACCGCGCAGGTCAAGCCGGGTGACCCCGAGCTCGCCCGGCTGACCGGGGCCCGCCCGGCCCCGGCCTCCGCCGGCGGCACGGGTGCCGGCGGCAAGGGGCAGACCGAGCTGGGCTTCCGCGGCCGGGGCACCCGCCCGGCGCCGAAGGAGAACCGCCGGACGTCCGAGGCCCGCAAGGTGGCGGAGGCCCGCCGCGCCGCCCGGGTCCGCCGCGGCTCCTAGACCGCGCCTCCGGATCACCGCGCCCTCCGGATCGGGCCGGCTCAGGCCGGCACCAGGTCCCGTACGTGGTCCCGGAGCGCCGACGGCGCCGTCGGCGGGGCCAGCAGGACCCCCCAGCGGCCGTGCCGCGGGGAGACCCAGAGCGCGGACGGGCCGAGCACGGCGTGGTGGACCCACAGGTCCTGGCGGGGGTGGCTGCCCGGGACGGGGCGCCACATCAGGCCCCGGGCCGGGAAGAGCTCGCCGGTGCGGATGCGGAGCGAGTCCGCGATCCAGGCGGCGGTGAGCGGGCCCTGACCGGGTGCCAGCAGGTGCCGGAGGAAGGCGGCGGCGTCCTCGACCGTGGTCCGCGGCTCGGGTCCGTGCGTGGTGCCCGCCATCCCCAGGGGCTGCCAGACGCGGGTGGCGGCCAGTTCCGCCAGCGGGGTGCCGGTGACCTCCTCGGCGAGCCTGGTCAGCGTCCCGTCGCGGTCGGGCACGTGGTCCGGGCCGCTGCCCGGGGGGCCGCCCGCCGGGCCGGCCGGGCCGCGCCCGGAGGTGAGCAGCTGGTGGGCGGTGGCCCGGCCGGGAAGTCCGTAGGCGTCCAGCGGGGTGTGCAGCCGCAGGGCGCCCTCCTCGACGAGGGTGCCCAGCACGGGCCAGAGCGCGAG
The DNA here is from genome assembly GCF_040684755.1 of Streptomyces sp. NPDC089799. Taxonomy (NCBI): domain Bacteria; kingdom Bacillati; phylum Actinomycetota; class Actinomycetes; order Kitasatosporales; family Streptomycetaceae; genus Streptomyces; species Streptomyces sp. NPDC089799. The sequence continues at coordinate 52,445 of NZ_JBFBGR010000031.1, forward strand.
GGCCCCGCCGAGCCCGGCGGCGGCCGGGGCCGGGGTTCCGCCGTCGGGGGTGCCGCTCGCGCGGATCCCGTCGGCGTCGCCGGTGGCCCAGGCCGCGCCGGGCGGGAGCGGGGGCGGCTGGGTCGGCGGGCTCGCCGCGTCACTGGTCATCCGTACCAGCTGAGCACGGCGGTGCGGGGTCCGGCCGCGCCCCGCCCTGAGGCGGGGCCGGTGACCACCCGGTTGCCCGAGCGGCCGCCGGCGCGGACCCCGCGGGCCGTCAGGCCGCCCGGTCGGGGCGTTCGGTGACCCGCAGCGTGTTCAGCAGCGGCTTGCCGAAGCCGGTGTGGGTGACGAAGCGGAGGTTGAGCGTCCCGTCCGTCACGGTGACCGTGTAGGTGCGGTTCAGGGCCGTGTACGTGCCGGCCTCCAGGGAGATGTCCAGCGACGGGAGCACCTGGGTGCCCTCGGCGAGGACGTCGAAGACCCGCTTGTCCGGCCTGGAGGAGGACAGTTCGGCGAAGCCGAGTTCCACCGTGTAGGTGCCGTTGGGCACGTTGTCGAAGCGGTACTCGTACATGCCCTCGCGGGCGGTGCGGAACAGCCGCTGGTCGTCCGTGCCGGCGATGGTGCGCCCGGTGGACTTCACGGTGGAGCTGCCCTGGTAGCCGTACGAGCCGGGGGTGTACTTGCGGTCCGGGCTCCAGGTGTCGCCGAGGGCGTCCGTGCCGGCGTAGTCGGCACCGGGGTCGAGGGCGGCCTGGTAGCGGGGTACGACGACCTTGACCGGGACGGTGAGCACCGGGCTGCGCCCGCTCGCCGAGGTGATCCTCAGGTCGGTGGTCAGGACGGTGCCGGGGGCCGCGCCCGCGGTGTCCACGGCGAGGGTGACGGTGGCCCTGCCGTTCGTCGGCAGGTTCCCGGAGGCCGGTCCGGCGGTCAGCCAGGCCGCGTCCTCGGCCACCGTGAAGGCGGTGCCCAGGCCGGGGTTGGTGAGGTCCAGGGTGCGGGTCCGCTTCTGGTCCGGGGTCACCACCACCTCGACGGACGTCCGGGAGGCGGTCACCCTGGCGGTGCGCAGCGACCGGCCGAGGGTGGTGACGTCGGCCGCCTTGATCTCCACGGCCGCTTCGGCGGATTCGTAGGAGGGGGCGGTGACGGTCACCGGGACGGTGCCGGAGGGCGCCTGGACGACGTAGCCGCCGTCCGCCGCGGTGGTGGCCGAGACGGCGGAGGTGCCGCTGCCGAGGGTGATGGTGGCGCCGGCGATGCCGCCGCCGTCGTTGGCGTCCAGGATCCGGCCGGACACCACTCCGCTGCGGGTGGTGCGGAAGGAGACGGACAGGCCGTCGGTGAGGGCCGGGGCGTTGTAGGAGTACTTGAAGGCGTCGGTGCCGGTCTGGTTCTCCACGCCGACGGTGGCCGTGGAGCCGCCCTTGGTGCCGCTGCCGGTGGTGCCGCGGTAGTGGTAGGTGACCCGGCCGTCCTCGCCGATCACGGCGGAGAAGGAGAACGGGTCGGCCTGTGCGGAGTAGTGGGCGACGTTGCGCCACTCGACGACGTACGAGCGGTGCGGGGCGGTGCCGGTGACGGAGGTGAAGACGCCGGAGCCGCTGTCGGCGGTGCCGACGACGAGGTCGTCCCAGAAGGGGTACAGGGCCGCGTTGGGCGTGGCCGTGCTGGGGATGTCGCCGTTGAAGTCGCCGCCGTGGGCTCCGCCGAAGCTGACGGTGCCGTTGGTGCCGATCCACGCCTGGCCGTACGTCTTGCCGTACAGCGGCAGCGGGAAGGGCAGGTCGACGCGTTCGGTGTTGTTGTCGCCGGTGAGGGCGAGCCTGCGGTCCCCGGCCTGGTAGGGGCGGTCGCCGGCGGCCGCGCAGGCGTAGCCGTAGCCGTCCGTGCGCTCCGGGAGGGTGACCGCGACGGTCGTGTCCCCGGCGACGGTGACCCGGCTGCTGCCGCCGGTCAGGCAGCGGGAGCCGTGGGCGGCCCGTACGTCGTAGGTGCCGTGCGGGAGGGTCACCTCGAAGCGGCCCTGGTCGTCGGCGGTGGCGGTGACCGGGGTGTCGGCGATGGTGACGGTGGCCCCGGCGGCGGGGCCGGCGGCGGAGCCGACGGTGCCGGTGAGCTTGCCGGAGGGGGCCTGGGTGAGCGTGAAGTCGGCGGTGGCGGTGGCGCCCTCGCTGACGGCGCTGGTGGCGGACTCCTGGCCGTAGCCGAACTTGCCGGCGGTCAGGGCGTAGTCACCGACGGAGAGCGACGGGAAGCGGTAGCTGCCGTCGGCCGCGGTGGTGGTCGTACGGTCGATGGGGCCGTCGGCGGTGACCTTGGCGCCGGCCACCGGCTCGCCGCCGGACCGGACGGTTCCGGCGAGGGAGCCGAGGGCGCCGCGCGGGGCGGCGCGGACGGCCGCGAGGGCGTCCAGGCGGCCTTCGCCGAAGACGTTGTTGTCGGCGGCGGTGCCGCCGCAGCCGGTGTTGTCGGTGTCCACCGCGGTGCCGTCGAGCAGGGCCTCGGTCTGGGCCACGTCGCCTTCGAGGGCGGGTGCGGCGGACCAGATCAGGGCGACGGTGGCGGCGGTGTGCGGGGAGGCCATGGAGGTGCCGGAGAAGGAGTCGTAGCCGCCGGGCACGGAGGAGCGCACGTTGACGCCGGGGGCGGCGATGTTCGGTTTGATGCCGCCGCCCTGGGGTGCGCCGCGCGAGGAGAACGGGGCGATGGCGTTGTTGATGTCGAAGGCGCCGGAGCTGTAGGAGGAGGCGTAGTCGCCCGGTGAGCCGCTGGTGGCGCAGCCGGGGCCGGAGTTGCCGTTGGAGAAGGCCGGGAAGATGCCGGCCGCCCGCCAGGTGTCGACGACCTGCTGGTACCAGCCGTCACCGCCGGCTCCGCCCCAGGAGTTGTTGACGATGTGCGGGGCGAGGTCGGGCCGGGGGTTCTGGCCGTTCGCGTCGGTGGGCGCGACGATCCACTGGCCGGAGGCGAGCAGGGAGGCCTCGGAGCAGGAGTTCGTCTCGCAGCCCTTGGCGGCGATCCACTTGGCCCCGGGGGCCACGCCGATCTTGTTGGCGCCACCGTCGTCGCCGACCATGGTGCCCATCGTGTGGGTTCCGTGGTCGTTGTTGTCGCAGGGGGCGCCGCCGGCGCAGATGCCGGCCGGGTCGAACCAGTTGTAGGCGTGGCTGACCGTGCCGTCGGCGGCCCGGCCGCGGTACTGGGCGGCGACCGCGGGGTGCGTGTAGTCGACGCCGCTGTCGATGTTGGCGACGACGATGCCCTCGCCGCGGACGCCGAGCTCCTCCCACACCTTGGGGGCGTTGATCCGGTCGATGTTCCACTCCACGGCATCGGCGGATGCTTCCCGCCGGCCCTCGACGGGCTTGGGGAGGTCCACCTCGTCGTCCGCGTCGATGCGGGCCACCTCGGGCCGCTCGGCCAGGCTTCCGGCGAGCTTGCGGTCGCCGACCACGCGGACCGCGTTGACGATCCAGTAGGGGGTGTACTCGGCGCGGGCACCGTCCAGGGCCGTGCGCAGCCCGGCCTGGGTGCGGTCGGCGTGGGCCTTCTTCGCCTTGTACACGGTCTCGGCCTTCGCGGCCCTGGTGGTCTGGCGGCCGGCCGCGGTGAGGTCGGCGGCGCTGTCGAGGTAGACCCAGAAGACGGCCTTGCCGGAGTCGTCCAGCCGATGGCGGAGTTCGGGCTCGATCTTGCGTTCGGCGACGGCCGCGGGATCGGGCGGTGGTGCGGCGGTGGCCGCGACCGTGCCCGCGGGGATCAGGAGCAGGGAGGCGATGAGGGTGAGCGCCGTGCGTAACGGGCCGTTCCGTTGGGTCACGTGGTCTCCTCTGTGGCGTACGGAGCCGGTGGCGGGGTGCGGGTGCGCCGATGTGTATGGCATGCGCATGACATGTGCGTGACGTGTGCGCGCCATGCTCAGCCATGGGACGAGGGCAGGACAAGACCGCCCCGGCCCGGGAACCCGCTGCACGGCCGGTTTCCGGCCACCGGGTGGCCCGCCCGGGGCGGGACGGGGAGCCTTGAGGCATGGCCCCCTCCGCTCCCGGCACCCCGGACCGGCCGCCGGACCCGCCCCCGCCCCCTCCGGCGGACACGGGAACGGCCGGGCCCGGCCGGGGCGCGCCCGGGCCCGGCGTCCGGCTGTCCTCCGCGCGCGGCCGGTGGATCCTGCTGACCACCGTGCTCGGCTCCACGATGGCCCTGCTGGACTCGACCGTGGTCAACGTGGCCCTCCCCCGCATCGGCGAGGACCTGGGCGCCGACATGGCCGCCCTGCAGTGGACGGTCAACGCCTACCTGCTCACCCTGGCCGGGCTGATCCTGGTCGGCGGAGCCCTCGGCGACCGGTACGGGCGTCGCCGGATCTTCGTCCTCGGCGTGGTGTGGTTCGCGGCCGGATCCCTGCTGTGCGGGCTGGCCCCGAACACCGGCGTCCTGATCGCCGCCCGGGCCCTGCAGGGCATCGGCGGGGCGCTGCTGACCCCCGGCTCGCTGGCGATCATCCAGGGCTCCCTGCACCCGGACGACCGGGGCCGAGCGGTGGGCCTGTGGTCGGGTCTGGGCGGGGTGGGCGCGGCCGTGGGCCCGTTCCTGGGCGGGTGGCTGGTGGACGGTCCGGGCTGGCGCTGGGTGTTCCTGCTGAACGTGCCGCTGGCCGCGGTGTGCGTGCCGGTCGCCCTGCGCCACGTACCGGAGACCCGCGATCCGCAGGCCACCGGCAGGTTCGACGTGGCGGGCGCGGTCCTGGGCGCGGCCTCGCTCGGGCTGGTGACGTACGCCCTGATCGAGGCGAACGACGCCTCGGGCCCGGTGATCGGCGCGGCGGTCGCCGGAGTACTGCTGGGCGTGGCGTTCGTCGTGGTCGAGCGGCGGCGGGCGGAGCCCATGCTGCCGCCGGAGATCTTCCGCTCCCGGCAGTTCACCGCCGTCAACCTGGTCACGCTGGCCGTCTACGCCGCCCTCGGCGGGTTCTTCTTCCTGTCGGTCCTCCAGCTGCAGGTGGTCTCCGGCTACTCGGCACTGGAGGCCGGGGCGTCCCTGCTGCCGGTCACCGTGATCATGCTGCTGCTGTCGGCCCGGTCGGGCGAGCTCGCGGAGCGGATCGGTCCGCGGATCCCGCTGACCGTGGGGCCGCTGGTGTCGGCGGCGGGGATGCTGCTGATGGTGCGGGCCGGCCCGGACGCCTCGTACCTCACCGACGTCCTGCCGGCGATGACCGTGCTGGGCCTGGGCCTGGTGGCCCTGGTGGCCCCGCTGACCTCCGCGGTGCTGGCCTCGGTGGATCCGGGGCGGGCCGGGCTGGCCAGCGGGATCAACAACGCGGCCGCGCGGGCCGCCGGACTGCTGGCGGTCGCGGCCCTGCCGCTGCTGTCCGGCATGGGTCCCGAGGCGTACCGCTCGCCGCCCGAGTTCGACGCCGCGTTCGCGCGGGCCATGGCGTGGTGCGCGGGACTGCTGGTCCTGGGCGCGGTGCTGGCCTGGGCGACCGTACGGCGGCCCGATCCGGGGGCGGTCCATCCGCAGTGCCACACCCAGTGCGGGGTGGGCGCGCCCACCCTGGAACCGCCGCAGGCGGAACACTGATCACGCCCGTACGGTGGGAGGGGACGGTCCGGAGGGGTTGTCCGCGGAGGTGGCCATGACCGACCGGGAGACCGTGGAGGTCCGTGAACTGCTGCGCAGAGCGGTGACCCGCAATGACGCGGCCGCCATGCGGGAGGCCGTGGACCGGCTGTACGGCAACGCCCCCGAGGGGCTCTCGGCCGCCGCCGAGTACGAGCTCCGGCACCCGGACTACGTGATGGAGATGCCGCAGTCGGGCGAGCGGATCCGCGGCCGGGAGGCGATGCGGCGGATGCAGGAGACCTATCCCGTGCCGCCGTCGGTCACCGTGCGCCGGCTGACGGGATCGGGCCGGGTGTGGGTGCTGGAGACGGTCAACGACTACGCGGGCGAGATCTGGCACGCGGCGGCGGTCCTGGAGCTCGACCAGGAGGGGCGGATCCTGCGGGACACCCGGTACTTCGGGAGGCCGTTGCCGCCGGAGCCGTCCCGGGCGGCGCTGGTGGAGCCGATCGACTGACGGCGCATTTCTTCCGGCGGCCCACCGGTTCCGGCAGCTCACGGGTGCCGGCAGCTCACCCGTTCCGGCGGCTCACTGGTTCTGGCCGCCGAGGACGAAGAGCAGGTAGACGAAGAAGGCGAAGAGGTGGCCGACGAACAGGTAGGCGATCAGCCGGATCACCAGGCCGCGCGGGAACTTCGTCTCGCTGTGCTCGGACATGGGAACTCCTTCGGTCCAGGTGCGGTGCGGGTTCGGGGGCGGGTCAGGGGCGGGCTTGGCCGCCGGTGCCGCCGAGGCACAGCCCGGCGAGGCTGCTCTGCAGCAGGGTGTGGACGAACAGCAGGTCGGCGCCGCCGCCCGTGGCGGCCCCGATCCGGTGCGGGGTGAGCGAGTCGAAGTGCGCGCTGTCCCCCGGTTCCAGCAGGTACTCGGCGTCCCCCAGGTGCAGCCGGAGCCGCCCCTTGAGCACGTGGAGCCACTCCTCCCCCGGATGGACGCGGACCAGTTCGCCCTGGTCGCGGGCGTGCGGGACGTGCACGCGCAGCGCCTGCATGCCCCGGCCGGACCCGCCGGCCTGCCAGTACGTCCAGCCGTCGGCCTCGCGGGCGCCCGGACCGCCTGCCCGTACGATGGGATCGGCGACCGCGGTGCTCTCCCCCAGCAGCTCCGACACGGTGGTGCCGTAGGTGCGGGCGAGGGCCAGCAGGAGCGGCAGCGAAGGCTGACGCCGGCCGGTCTCCAGGCGGGACAGGTGGGCCGGGGAGAGACCGGCCCTGGAGGCCGCGGCCTCCAGGGTCAGACCGGCGCGGCGGCGCAGGTCCCGCAGGTGCGGGGCGACGTCGGGCAGCAGGTCGGGCCCCTGGTCGGTGCTCATGACCCGATTGAGCCAGAAAGTTACCCGAGAGGCAATCCGCTTTGCCTCTGAGGCAAAATCGCCAGGCCGGAGATCAGGGTCAGGGCTGTCCGGTGCCGAGCACCGTGTCGATCGTGTCCGCCTCGGCGGCCCGCTTGTCCGGGCGGTGCCGGAGGACCCGGGCGAACCGCAGCGCGACCCCGGCCGGGTAGCGCGGGGAGCGCTGCAGGCCGTCGTAGGCGATCTCCACGACCAGTTCGGGCCGGACCCGCACGGTGAACCCGTCGTCCCCGGTGGCCAGTTCGCGCAGCCGCCCGGTCTGCCAGCGCAGCATGGCGTCGGTCAGGCCCTTGAAGGTCTTGCCGAGCATCACGAAGGTCCCGTCGGGCGCCCGCGCGCCCAGGTGCAGGTTGGACAGCAGTCCGGTGCGCCGCCCGTGGCCCCACTCGGCGGCCAGCACCACCAGGTCCAGGGTGCGCACCGGCTTCACCTTGAGCCAGAGCCTGCCGCGCCGGCCCGCCGCGTACACGGAGTCCAGGGCCTTGACCATCACGCCCTCGTGGCCCCGGCGCAGCGTCTCGGCCCAGAACGCCTCGGCCTCCGCGATCCTGCCCACCGGGTCCTCGACGACCAGGCGGCGGACCAGCGCCCCGGGTGGCACCAGGCGGACCAGGGCGGCGTACCGCTCCCGCACCGGGAGGTCCAGCAGCACCCGGTCCTCGGTGGCCAGGACGTCGAAGAAGAACGGCCGGACGGGCAGGGCGGCCCGCGCCGCCGCCACGTCCACCCGTGAGCCGACCCGGCTCGCCACCTCCTGGAAGGGCACCGGGCGGCCGTCCGCGCCGAGCCCGATCACCTCCCCGTCCAGGATGAAGCACGCCTCCGGGAGATCCCGGGCCAGCTCCGCCACCTCCGGCAGCCGGTCGGTGATCTCGTCCAGGGACCGGGTGTACACGCGCACCGTGTCGCCGTCCCGGTGGACCTGTACGCGGATGCCGTCGAGCTTCTCCTCCACGCTGCACGGGCCCAGGGCGGCGAGGGCCTCCGCCACGGACCCGGCGCTGCCCGCCAGCATCGGCTGCACCGGGCGGCCCACCCGGAGCCCGACCCGGGCCAGCGCCTGCGCCCCGCCGGCCAGGGCGGCCGCGGCCACCCGGGGCAGCGAGCCCTCCAGCATCACCGCCCGCCGCAGTTCGGCGGCCGGCACCCCGGCCGCCCGGGCCGCGCCCTCCAGCGCGACGGCGTCCAGGGCGCCCTGCCGGACCTCGCCGGAGAGCAGGCCGCGCAGGAACCGCTGTTCACCGGCGGTGGCCGCGCCGAGCAGGGCGTCCACGATGCGCTGCCGTTCGGCCTGCGCGCCCGGCCCGGCCACCCCGGCGAGCGCGGTGACGGCAGCGTCCACCTCGGGCACGGTCAGGGCGGGCCGGTCCGCCGGGGCCACGTCCCGGGCCAGCGCGCGCCAGCCGATGCCGGGCCGGCCCTGCGGGAGCCGGCCTGCCAGCCAGGAGACCACCACGGCGGCCTCCTCGGCGGGGGCGGCGGCGAACAGCTCCGCGAGGAGGGCGACCTTGCGCGACCGGGCGGGGGTCTCGGCGACCTCCCGGGACACGCGGGCGACCTCGGCCAGCAGCATGCCGCCATCGTCCCGCCCCCGTACGGCCCGCGCAGGTCGGGCGCGTACCGCGGGTGCGGTACGCGGGGTGGCCCGGCGTACGCCTGGAGGAGGTGCGGGAGTTCCGTCTGCGGTTGCTCCGGCCGGCGTGTCCGCCGCCGTAGGGTTCCCGTATGAAGCTCCGACTGCCCCGGCGCCGCCGCCACCGCCTGCTCGCCGGTGCCGCCGCGTTCGCCGTCCTCGCGGGGGCCGGCACCTGGACCGCGACGGCCGCGGCGGACGACCCGCCCGCCGTGCACCGGCAGGACCGGGTCCTGGACATGCCCGGCGCCCGGATCGACACCTCCTGGTTCACGGCCGGCCCGGCGGGACGGCGGCCCGCGGTGCTGCTCGCGCACGGTTTCGGCGGCTCCAAGGACGACGTGCGCGCGCAGGCGGAGCGGCTGGCGCGCGACGGGTACGCCGTACTGACCTGGTCCGCCCGCGGGTTCGGGCGCTCGGGCGGGCAGATCGGCCTGAACGACCCCGAGTTCGAGGTGAAGGACGTCTCCCGGCTGATCGACTGGCTGGCGGCCCGCCCCGAGGTGTCCCTGGACGCGAAGGGCGATCCGCGCGTCGGCATCGCCGGTGCCTCCTACGGCGGGGCGGTCGCGCTGCTCGCCGCCGGGCACGATCCCCGGGTGGACGCGATCGCCCCGCAGATCACCTACTGGAACCTCGCGGACGCGCTCTTCCCGAACGGGGTGTTCAAGAAGCTGTGGGCCGGGGTGTTCTTCACCACCGGCTCGGCCGGCGGGCTCGGCTCGGCCGGCGGGCTCGGCTCGGCCGGCGGGCTCGGATCCGCGGGCGCGCCGGCCACCGCCGGGCCCGCGGCCGGACCTGCTGCCGGTCCCGGCGTCACGCCGGGCGGTCCGGCGGGCGGCTGCGGCCGGTTCCAGCCCGTCCTGTGCGCGATGTACGAGCGGGTGGCCGTGGCCGGCCGGCCCGACCCGGAGGCCCGCGCCCTGCTGGAGGCCCGCAGCCCCTCGGCGGTCGGCGGCCGGATCAGGGTGCCCACCCTGATCGTGCAGGGGCAGACCGACTCGCTGTTCCCGCTGGACCAGTCCGACGCGATGGCGCGGGCGATCACCGCGAACGGCGCCCCGGTCGCGGTCGACTGGGCGGCCGGCGGCCACGACGGCGGCATGCGGGACGGCTCCCGGGTGGAGGCGCGGACGGCCGCCTGGTTCGACCGCCACCTCAAGGGCGACACCTCCGCCGCGACCGGCCCGGCCTTCCAGGTCACCCGGACCGGCGGCATCGACACCACCAACGGGAACGTGCAGGTCCGCCAGGCCACGGCCGGCAGCTACCCCGGGCTGCGGTCCGCGCCCCGCGCGATCGCCCTGGCCGGACCGGAGCAGGGCTTCGCGAACCCGGCCGGCGGCGCCCCGCCCGCACTGTCCGCCCTGCCCGGAATCGGCGGGCAGCTCGCCGCCCTCGGGACCGGCTTCTCCGTGGACTTCCCCGGCCAGTACGCCCGCTTCGACTCGGCGCCGCTGGACGGCGCGCTGCGGATCACCGGGACCCCTACCGTCAGGCTCCACGTGAGGTCGACGGCGGCGGACGGCTCGGCCGTGCTGTTCGGGAAGGTGTACGACGTCGGCCCGGACGGGCGGCAGCAGGTGCTGCCCGGTCAGCTGGTGGCCCCGGTCCGGGTGGAGAACGCCGGTGCCGGCACGGACGTCGACGTGGTCCTGCCGGCCGTCGACCACGGGCTGGAGGCCGGGCACCGGCTGCGGCTGGTGCTGGCCTCCACCGACCTCGGCTACGCCACCCCGGCGGCCCCGGCGGCGTACACGGTGGCCCTGCGGGGGCCGCTGTCGGTACCCGTCGCGGACGGCGTGCGCACGGCCGCCGCGGCGCTGCCCGCCTGGACCTGGGGGCTGCCGGCCGGCGCGGCCGTGCTGGCCGCCGTCCTGCTGACGGTGCGCCGCCGGCGGACGCCCGGCGGAGCCCCGGCGGCGGCGCGGCCGGAACCGGCCCTGGCCGGCGTACCGCTGGAGATCACCGGACTGACCAAGCGGTACGCGAAGGCGAAGGACCGGTACGCGGTGCGCGACCTGTCCTTCCGGGTGGAGAAGGGCCAGGTGCTGGGGCTGCTCGGGCCCAACGGGGCCGGCAAGACCACCACCCTGCGCATGCTGATGGGGCTGATCACGCCGGACGCCGGGGAGATCCGGGTGTTCGGGCACCCGGTGCGGCCGGGGTCTCCGGTGCTCTCGCGGGTCGGTGCGTTCGTGGAGGGCGCCGGCTTCCTGCCGCACCTGTCGGGCCGGGCGAACCTGGAGCTGTACTGGCGGGCGACCGGCCGTCCGGCCGGGGACTCGCACATGGCGGAGGCCCTGGAGATCGCCGGGCTGGGCGACGCGCTGGAGCGGGCGGTGCGGACGTACTCGCAGGGCATGCGGCAGCGGCTGGCGATCGCCCAGGCCATGCTGGGCCTGCCGGACCTGCTGATCCTCGACGAGCCGACGAACGGCCTGGACCCGCCGCAGATCAGGGAGATGCGGGACGTGATGATCCGCTACGCCGCCGACGGCCGGACCGTGATCGTCTCCAGCCACCTCCTGTCGGAGGTCGAACAGTCCTGTACGCACCTGGTCGTCATGGACCGGGGCCGGCTGGTGCAGGCGGGCCCGGTGGCCGAGATCACCGGCGGCGGCGACACCCTGCTGGTGACCCTGGCGGAACGGGTGCCGCGGACGACCGTGGAGAAGGTGGCGGCGCTGGAGGGAGTGGGTTCGGTGGTCGGCTCCGAGGACGGTCTCGGTCTGCTGGTACGGCTGGACGGCGCGGGCGCGGGCGAGCTGATCGCCGAGCTGGTGCGGCTGGAGGTGCCGGTGACCGGGGTGGGTCCGCACCGGCGGCTGGAGGACGCGTTCCTGACCCTGATCGGAGGTGCGGCATGAGCACGGTGGAGGCGGCGCCGGGATACCGGGCGCGGCACACGCTGCCGTTGCGGGTGGAGGCGCTGCGCCAGTGGCGGCGGCGCCGGACGCTGGTGATGGGCGGGGTGCTCGCCGCCCTCCCCTTCGTCATGATCATCGCCTTCGCGGTGGGCGGCGAGCCGGGGCGCGACGGGGGCGGCGACCGGATCAGCCTGATCGACACGGCCACCGCCTCGGCGGCGAACTTCACGGTGACCTGCCTGTTCGTCTCCGCGGGGTTCCTGCTCGTCGTGCCCGTGGCCCTGTTCTGCGGGGACACGGTGGCCTCGGAGGCGAGCTGGTCCTCGCTGCGCTACCTGCTGGCGTCGCCGGTACCGAGGGCGAGGCTGCTGTGGAGCAAGCTGGCGGTGGCGCTGGGGTTCTCGCTGGCGGCGATCGTGCTGCTGCCGGCGGTGGCGCTGGCGGCGGGCACGGTGGCGTACGGCTGGGGCCCGCTGGAACTGCCGGCGGGCGGCGAACTCCCGGCCGGGGACGCGCTGTCCCGGCTGGCGGTGGCGGTGGCGTTCGTCTTCGTGTCCCAGCTGGTGACCGCCGGGCTGGCGTTCTGGCTGTCGACGCGTACGGACGCGCCGCTGGGCGCGGTCGGCGGGGCGGTCGGCCTGTTGATCGTGGGGAACGTCCTGGACGCGGTGACCGCGCTGGGCGACTGGCGGGAGTTCCTGCCGGCGCACTGGCAGTTCTCGTGGCTGGACGCCTTGCAGCCGCAGCTGGAGTGGGGCGGGATGGCGAAGGGGGCGGCCGTGTCGGTCTCCTACGCGATCGTGCTGCTCGCCCTCGCCTTCCGCGGCTTCGCCCGCAAGGACATCGTGTCCTAGCGTCACCTCCGCCGAGGTGCGGGCAGGCGCTCCGCCGAGGTGTGGGCCGGCCTCCGCCGAGGTGTGGGCAGGCGTTCCGCAGGGCGGAACGGGTGGGCACACCGGAACGCCGCCCGACGGGCTTGCTCCCGCCCCACCGAAGCCCTGGCTCGGCTCCGCCGAAGCCGCCCCCTCGGGCAGCGCACCGGCTCCGCCGGACCCGGCACGGCACGGGAGCGGAGCTCCGCCCCTGAGCGGGTCCGACCCCGATTTGCGGGGTCGGGGTCAAGGCACACGCTGCGCGGCCGGCGCGGGCCGGTGTGCCGTGTGCCCACCCGTGCCGCCCTGCGGCACGCCTGCCCACACGGCGCGGGGTCACGGCCGCCAAGCCCACACGGCGCGGGGTCACGGCCGCCAAGCCCACACGGCGGCGGCGTCACGGCCGTCAAGCCCAGCACGGCCGAGGCGACGGCCGGCAGCCGCGCGGCGGGGTTGGGCCCTCAGGCCCGCGCGGTGGCGGCCGCGCGGAGGAGGGCCGCCGTCTCCGGGTGCGGGCCGCGGAGGGCCCAGTCGAGCGGGGTCAGGCCCGTGCCGGCGTCCTCTCGGAGGGTGGGGTCCGCACCGTGGGCGAGGAGTTCCCGGACAGCGTCCGTGTGGCCCCAGCACGCCGCCGCGCACAGCGGCGTCCCCTCCGAGCCGATGCCCCCGCTCTCCGCGTCCGGCGGGGCGCCGGCCGCCAGCAGCAGCCGGACGGAGGCGGCGGCGCCGTGGACGGAGGCCGCGTACAGCGGGGTGATGCCCCCGGCGTCGGGCGCCACGGGGTCGGCCCCGGCCCGGAGAAGGGCCCGGACACGGCTCGTGTCGTCCCTCCAGACGGCGCCGAGCAGCGCCCGGGTCAGCTTCTTCTGCCGTCTGCGGTTCGTGCCTTCCCCTCCCCCGCGTACGGGCCGATGCGGCGGACCGGGGTGCCGGCCAGGAACGCCTCGATCGCCTCCACCGCCTGGCCGTAGTACGTCGCGTAGTTCGCGCGCGTGACGTAGCCGAGGTGGGGCGTGGCGAGCAGGCGCGGTGCCGTACGGACGGGGTGGTCCGGCGGGAGGGGTTCCACGTCGAAGACGTCGAGGCCCGCGCCCGCGATCCGGCCGGCGCGCAGCGCGTCGAGCAGGGCGTCCTGGTCGACGATGGCCGACCGCGAGGTGTTGACCAGGTAGGCGTCCGGCTTCATCAGGGCGAGTTCGGCGGCTCCGACGATCCCGCGGCTGCGTTCGCCCAGGGCGAGGTGGACGGAGACGAAGTCGCTGCCCGCCAGCAGTTCCTCCTTGGAGGCGGCCAGCCCGACGCCCACCTCCTCGGTGCGTTCCCGGGTGAGGTTCGGGCTCCAGGCCAGGACCTCCATGCCGAAGGCGAGGCCGATGCGGGCGACCCGGCTGCCGGTCTTCCCCAGTCCGAGCAGGCCGAGCCGCCGGCCGTGCAGGTCGGCTCCGACGGTGCTCTGCCACGGCCCGCCGGACCGCAGGGCACCCGCCTCCGCGACCAGCCCGCGGGCGAGGCCGAGCAGCAGGGCCCAGGTGAGTTCCACGGGCGGGGTGGGGGCGCTGGCGGTGCCGCACACGGTCACCCCGTTGCGGTGGGCCGCCTCGTAGTCGATGACCGAGTTCCGCATGCCACTGGCGACGAGCAGCCGCAGCCGCGGCAGGCGGTCGAGCAGGGCGGCCGGGAAGGGGACCCGTTCGCGGAGGGTGACCACGATGTCGAAGCCGGCCAGGCGTGCGGCCAGTTCGTCCTCGTCGGAGAGGTGGTCGTCGAAGGCGACCACCTCCACCCGGTCCGCGATCGCCGACCAGTCGGCGATCGTTCCGGCCGCCCCCTGGAAGTCGTCGAGGACGGCGCAGCGCAGCGGTCCGCCCTCCCGGCCGGCGCTCACGCGGGGACGCCGATGCCCGGGATCTCCTCGATCGCGGCGAGCAGTTCGGGCTCCAGCGGCCGGTCGGCGACGGCCGCGTTGGCGCGTACCTGCTCGGCGGAGGTGGCACCGGCGATGACGGAGGCGCAGCCGGGCCGGGCGGACAGCCAGCCGATGGCGAGCTCCAGCACCGTGCGGCCGGACTTCTCGGCGATCGAGGCGAGCGCTTCGACGACGTCCAGCCGCTGTTCGGTGAGGTAGGAGTCGCGCCCCTCCAGCCGGGAGCCGGCCGGGACCGGGGCACCACGCCGGATCTTGCCGGTGAGCAGGCCGTTGGCGAGCGGGAAGTAGGGCAGGACGCCGACGCCGTAGTGCAGGGCGGCCGGGACGAGTTCACGCTCGACGGAGCGCTCCAGCAGCGACCATTCGTTCTGGGCGGACACGAAGGGGACGCTGCCGGTCTCGCGGGCGACGTGCGCGGCCTCCGCGAGCTGCCAGCCGTTGAGGTTGGAGTGGCCGAGGTAGCGGACCTTGCCCTCGGCGACGAGTTCGGTGAGCGCGGCCAGGGTTTCGGCGATGGGGGTGGCCGGGTCGGGGCTGTGCAGCTGGAGCAGGTCGATGCGGTCGGTGTCCAGGCGGCGCAGGGACTCCTCGACGGCGCGCCGGACGTAGGCTCGGCCGCCCTTGGATCCGGCGGCCGGGCCGTAGCCCATGTCGGCGTCGTCGTAGCCGAACTTGGTGGCGAGGACGACCTCGTCGCGGCGGCCCTTGAGGGCTTGGCCGAGGTGTTCCTCGGAGGAGCCGCGCGGGCTGCCGTAGATGTCGGCGGTGTCGAGCAGGGTGATTCCCGCGTCGAGCGCGGCGTCGACGACGGTGCGGGTGGAGGCGGCGTCCAGTCGGGCACCGAAGTTGTTGCAGCCGAGGCCGACCGCGGAGACCAGCAGGCCCGAACTGCCAAGCGGGAGATAGCGCATGGGTACGTACCGCTCCTCGTGTGTGGGTGATCGACACGCTAGCCGCTGGGTTCGCGGTGTGTCAGGACGGCCCCGGCCGTCCGTCACCTCGCGTCGGCCACCTCGCGGCGGCCACCTCGCGGCCTTCGTCTCGCGGCGGGTCACCTCGCGGCTTTGATCTCGCGGCGGGTCACCTCGGTGGGTCACCTCGCCGCCTTCACCTCGCGGCCGGCGGCCTCCCCGCGGCCCGGCCGCCCGGGGCGGCCGCGAGGCGGGCCAGGTGTGCGCGGCCGCGGGCGAGGCGGCCGGGCAGTTCGGCGGCGTCGGGGTGCCAGCGCTTCTCGTACTCCCAGCAGAGCCACCCGTCGGCCGGTGTGCCGGCCACGGCCTCGGCGAGCGGCACCACTCCGTCGCCCAGGCCGATCGGGGTCAGTTCGGTCGCCGATGCCACGTCCTTGACCTGTACGTACCCCAGATGTGCGGCGAGGGCCCGCCGTGAGGCGTCCGGCTGCTCCCCGGCGAGCCAGGTGTGCAGGACGTCCCAGAGTGCGCCGACGGCCGGATGGCCGACCCGGTCCAGGACCCTGCCGGCGGCGGCTCCGGTGCGGTGCGAGTCGTGGGTCTCCAGCAGGATGCGGACGCCGTGGCGCTCGGCGAAGGGGGCCGCGGCGGTGAGCCGGCGCACCGCGTGCGTGTCGGCCTCGGGTTCGGGGAGGCGTCCGCCCCCGGGGAAGACGCGGACGAAGGGCGCCCCGAGGTCGGCGGCGAGGACGATCAGGGAGAGCAGTTCGGCGACGACGTGGTCGTCGTCCCCGGCCGCGGCCACCTTGGCGTAGCCGGCGACGGCCAGCACGGCGACCCCGGCGGCGGCAAAGGTCCGGACGGCGGCGGCCCGGTCGGCGTTCGGGGTGCCGGGGTGGAGCGGTTCCTCGGCGTGGGCGCGGAGTTCCACCCCGTCGAAGCCGTGCTCGGCGGCGAGGGCGGCTGCCTCGGCGATGCTGCTGCCGGGCAGACCGAGGGTGGAGAAGGCGTACTTCATGGCGTCGTGGTCGCTTCCTCGCGGGGGTGGGCGGCCGGGCCCCGCAGGACGTCCGACGGGCTCGGTGACCGTGACCAGTCTCTCCGAAGGCGGCGTGGAGTGCGGCAGCGACCTGCGGAGACCGGCCCGGCGGAATACCGGGAGCCGGCCCGCCGTCAGCCGGTTCCGGCCCCCAGGGTGAAGGTGTGGTCCGGGGTGGCGTGGTGGACCGGTCCGAGGAAGCGGCCCGCGGCGCGGGCCACGGCGTCCTCGGGGCGCGTGCCGCGGCCGACGTGCGTGACGATCAGGCGGGCGGCACCTGCGCCGCGGGCGGTGTCACCGGCCTGTTCGGGGGTGTGGTGGCCGTCGGGGATGCCGTCGGCCTCGCAGAGCAGGACCTCGCAGCCGGCGGCGAGTTCGGTCAGGGCCGGACAGGGTTCGCAGTCGCCGGAGTAGGCGAGGGAGGTGCCCGGTGCGTCGACGCGCAGCGCGAAGGCGGGCAGGCCGTGGACCACGGCCCGGCTGGTGAGGCGGAGCTGCCCGATGCGGGCGGTGTGGCCGTCGTGGAGTTCGTGCACGGCGAAGGCGGACTCGACCGGGCTGCGGTGCGGGCCGTTGGTCAGGAAGCCGGCGAGCCGGTCGGCGATGCCGGGCGGCCCGAACAGCGGGAGCGGTGCGGCGGGTTGGAGGTCGGCGTACAGCAGGGCGTAGTAGGCGGTGAGGAGGTCGGCGCAGTGGTCGGCGTGCAGGTGGGAGATCCAGACCGCGTCGATCTCGTCGAGCCGGGCGTACCGCTGGAGGGCGCCGAGGGTCCCGGTGCCGGCGTCGATCCACAGCCGGGTGCCCGCGTGTTCCAGGAGGTAGCCGGAGCAGGGGTTGTCCACGGTGGGGTACGGGGTGGCACTGCCCAGTACGGTGAGGTGGACGGGCACGGTGGGCGGCATCGGCGGACTCCGGTGTGATGGTCGGGGGCGGGGTCTTGGTCGGAGGCGGGGGCGGGGTCGGGGTCGGGGTCGGGGTCGGGGTCGGGGTCGCGCGACCGAACAGCGGGACAGCAGGACGGCGGGACAGCCGTACGGTCTGACGGTCCGACAGCCGGACGGTCCGACGGTCGTACGGCGAGGCGGTCGTACGGCCCGGCGGGGTCGGGGCAGCCGGGCCGTCAGGCCGTCAGGCGCCGGACGAGGGCGACCAGGGCGGCCCGTTCGGCACCGGGGCCGGCGTCCACCGTTTCCGGGACGAGCATGCGGGCGAGCTGCGGCAGGGTGAACCAGACGGAGACCAGGGACAGCACCGCGTGCATCAGCTGGCCGGGGCCCAGGCCGTCCACGGATGCGCCGGCGCCGCGGGCACGGGCGACGGCGGCGACCTTCTCCGCGTAGTGGCCGCAGCGTTCGCCCTGGGCGGCCAGCCGGTCCTGGCACATCAGGCCCTCCCACGCCTTGAGCCGCAGGAAGTGCGGGTGGGCGCGGTGGTAGTCGTAGATGCGGCCGGCGTAGTCGCCGAGGTCGGCGGCCTGGGTGTCGGTGAGCGGTACGGCCGCGGCGACCTTCTCCAGCTCCGCCTCCAGCACGGCGGTGAAGAGCTTCTGCTTGTTCCCGAAGTACTGGTAGATCCGCTCCTTGTTCACGCCCGCCCGCTCGGCGACGCGCGCGACCCGGGCGCCCTCCGGCCCGTGCTCGGCGAACTCCGCCACCGCGGCGTCGAGCAGGAGCTGTTTGGTGCGTGCTGTGTCCCAGGCCATGGGCTGCACCCTAACTCCCGGCCGGGGCCCCGCGCCCACTTCGCCAACCAAATGGTTGGACTTTGGATCATGGGCGTGCAAGACTCCAACCGTTCGGTTGGAGATCCGCTCCGGCCGTCATCCGCACACCGCATCCGCACACCGGGGATTCCGGGGGGAACCATGAACACAGCGCCGTCCGTCCACCGCCGCGCCTTCATCACCTGGCTGGCCGTCTACCCGACCATCACCCTCGCGCTCCTCCTGCTCGGCCCGCACATGGAGAGCCTGCCGCTCGCGGTCCGCACGCTGGTCCTGACCGTGGTGGTGGTCCCGGTCGTGGCCTACGGGCTGATCCCGGCACTGATGAAGGCCAACGCCGCCCTCGGCCGCCGGGCCGCGGAAAACCGTTCCGGCGAGGCGGCGCCCCTCACATAGCCTCCGGGCATGACCATGAGGAACTCGACCGTACGCGCGGTCAACCGGCTGACCGGCCGGTGGGCGGAGGCCGCGGTGGCGCCCGGAGGCCGTACGGGCACGGTGCTGACCGCGGCCGGTCTCTGGCCGCTGCTGGCCCTGCTGGCGGACGGCGCGGCCGGCCCGGCCCGCACCGAACTGTCCGCGGCGCTCGGCATACCCGCGGACCGGGCTTCCGCCGCGTCACGGGAACTGCTCACCGCGCTGGGGCGCGTACCCGGCCTCCAGGCCGCCGTCGGGCTGTGGTCCGACGGCGGCCTGCCACTGGATCCGGGCTGGTCGGCCCGGCTGCCCGAGGGTGCGCGGGGCACCCTGACCGGCGACCCGGCCGTGGACGGCAGGGCACTGGACCGCTGGGCGTCCGAGCGGACGGGCGGCCTCATCGAGCGCATGCCCGTACAGCTGACCGAGGACACCAGGCTGGTGCTCGCGTCGGCCCTGGCCATGCGAGTCCGGTGGCTCCGGCCCTTCCGGGACTGGCCATCGGTCATCGACGACGGCCCGTGGTCCTGTACGAGCGTCGTACGGCTGCTGCGCAGCACCTCGCTTCTGCACCGGGTCCGGGTCGCCGAGACGCCCGCCGGGCCGGTCACCGTCCTGGAAGTGGTCGGTGGCGGCGGAGTGGACGTTCACCTCGTGCTCGGCGAACCGGAGGCCGTCGCGGGACGGGTGCTGGCCGGAGGCATCGCCGCCGTGACCCGCTCCGTCCCGTCGACCGACGGCTTCTCCCTGCCCTGGGGCACGGCCGGACCGGGCCTGGACGTCCGACGGGAGGCGGCCTACCGGCCGGAACCCCGGCTCCACATCGACACGGTGGCCTTCTCGGTCGAGGCCGAGCACGACCTCATGGACCATGCCGGGCTGTTCGGCCTGGAAACGGCCGCCTCACGCGTCCCTTCCGGCCACTTCCCCGGGATCAGCGGCGACCCCCTCCTCATCGGGTCGGGCAGCCAGGCGGCGATGGCGCGCTTCCACGCGAGGGGGTTCGAGGCCGCGGCCGTCACCGCCTTCGGCCTCGCGGGCGCGGGCATCGCGCCACGCCCCCGGTACCGCATCCGGGCCGTCGACCTGCGTTTCGACCGGCCCTTCGGCTTCCTCGCGGTCCAGCGGTCCTCGCGGCTCGTACTGGCCGCGGGGTGGGTGGGCGAACCGCTCCCCGCCACCCCGGAGCGGGAGAAGTCCCAGGAGGAGAAGGAAGCGGAGGAAGCGGCGGCCTGGGCGGAGGAGGACCGGGACGACACCACCCTGAGGGGCGTCTTCCGCGTCGGACCGGGCTCGCGGCGGCCGGGACGGGGACCACGAAGCGGAGAACGGTGACCGAGCAGCGGACTACGGTGACCACGCAGCGGACTGACGTGCCGCCAGGGCCGTCGTCTCCGCGAAGGACGGCACCCGTCCGGTGCCGCCGCGCCCGGACACCGACAGGGACGCGGCCGCCGCCCCGTACGCGACGGCCGCCCCGAGCGGGTCGCCCAGCGCCAGCCGGGCCGTGACGGTGCCGGTGAAGCAGTCCCCGGCGCCGGTGGCATCGACCGGGTGCGGGTTCACCGGGACCGGGAGGAACCGCGCCGGGCCCCCGCCCTCCTGCAGCAGCAGCCGCTCCGCGCCCGCCGTGACGGCCACCGTCCGCGCGCCCAGCTCCCGGTAACGCCCGGCGGCCTCCCGCGGGTCGGCGGTGCCGACCAGCGCGCCGGCATCGGCCGGGCAGGAGGTCTTCAGCAGCCCGGTCAGCGGGGCGAGCCGGGCGAGCAGCGCACGGGCCTCGGCCCCGGAGGTCAGGCGGGCGCGGAAGTTGGGGTCGTACGTGACGTGCCCGCCGGCCGCGTGCACGGCCTCGGCGGCGGCGATCACCGCCTCGCGGCTGCTCCCGGAGAGGGCTCCGGTGATCCCGCTGGTGATCAGGGACGCGCCGGAGACCAGCAGCGGGAGCCAGGACTCGACGTGCCCGGCGGAGAGGGTGGAGCCGGCGCTGCCGGTGCGCCAGTAGACGAACTCGCGGTCGCCGTCCCCCTTCCCCGCGACATCGGCGTCGGTATCGCCGTGGGTACCGGCGCGGGTGGCGGTGTCGGTCTCTGCGGCGAGCAGGTAGGCGCCGTTGGGGCGCGGCGAGCGGCGGACGTGCCGTACGTCGATGCCGAGCGCCGTGGCGTGCTCCAGCAGGGGAACGGTCAGCTCCTCCTCGCCGACGACGGCGAGGAGGGCGGTGCGTGCTCCGGCTGCGGCCGCCGCCGCGGCCGCGTTGAGGGCGTCGCCCGAGTAGGAGATCCGGGCGGCGGTGCCGGGCGCGGCCTTCCTCAGCGGGCGCCCGGCATGGACCTCGACCAGGACTTCGCCGAGGACCAGCACGTCGTAGGCACCGTAGCCGCCGTACCCGTCGTGGTCGTCGCACCCGTCGTGGTCGTCGCACCCGTCGCGGTCGTCGCACCCGTCGCGGTCGCCGCAGCCGTCGCGGTCGTCGCGGCCGGGGTGCGCGGCCCGCCCGTTCACGGGAGTTCCCCGCGGTCGGCGAGGGCCGCGAACAGTGCGGCCAGTTCGGCGGGGTCGTCCGGAAGCCCGCCGCCTATGCCGACGGCGGCGGCGCCCGCTTCGAGCCAGTCGGGTACCCCGGCGGGCCGGATGCCGCCCGTCGGCACCAGCAGGGCTCCCGGAAGGACGGCCGCCAGGGAGCTCAGGAAACCCGGTCCGAGAACGTGCGCGGGGAACACCTTGGCGGCGCCGTCCGCACGGACGGCCGTGGCGATCTCGGCCGGGGTGAAGCCCCCCTCAAGGAACACGGCGTCACGCCGGGCGGCGACCTCCCGGACCCCGGGCGCCGGGTAGGGCGAGACCAGGAAGGCGGCTCCGGCGTCCAGCGCGGTCTCGGCCTGCGCGGCGGTGGTCACCGTGCCGAGGCCGACGAGGGCGGGTCGGCCGTCGGCCCCGGTGAGCGCCGCCGCCCGGGCGAGGGCCCCGGCCCAGCCGGGCGTGGAGGTGGTCAGCTCCACCGCCCGGCAGCCTGCGGCCAGCAGGGCGGCGGTCCGGCGGACGGCCCGGTCGGCATCGGGGGACCGGAGCACGGGCAGCAGCCGCTGCGCGGCGATGACGGCGTACGGATGGGACGCGGACCGCGGACCGGCACCCACCCCGCCCACCGGATCCGTCTCGGAAGCATGCACGGAACCCCTCCCCATTCGTTCCACGTAACGGAACTCGGTATCGTGTACCGGAACTTCGAGGCCGACTCTACCCATGCGGGGGGACACCGTGTCCATGCACGGAACGGACGGAATCGGCGCGACGGACGGCACGCCACCGCCCGGTACGGCGTCACCCGGAACCGCGCCCCGCGGGGCGCCGTCCGCCGGTACACCCTCGCCCGGTACGCCGACGCCCGGTACGCGCGCCGGCCGGACCTCCGCCGCCGGCACGGCCCTGGAGAAGTCGATGCGGATCCTGGAGGCGGTTGCCGCCCCGGGCGGCCCGCACCGGCTCACCGACCTCGCCGCGGCGGCCGGGGTGCCGAAGTCGAGCACCCACCGCATCCTGGCCTCCCTCGCCGAACAGGGCTACGTACGGGCGGAGACGGAGAGCCGGTACGGCGCGGGGCCTCGGCTGCGCGGCCTGTCCGCGCTGGTGGCCGGGGGCGAGCCGGAGAGCATCGGGCGGATCCTGGACGGACTGCGGGCGGCGACCGGACAGACGGTCCATCTCGCCCTGCACAGCGGACGGACGGTCACCTACATCCGGAAGCTGGAGAGCGACCGGCCCTTCCGGACCGCCTCACGGGTCGGCATGCGGATGCCGCTGCATTGCACGGCCATCGGGAAGGCCGTGCTGGCGGGGCTCCCGACGGCGGAGGTGCGCGCGCTGACCGGCGCCGCCGGGCCGGCCGGGCGCACGCCGAACACGCTGACCACCGCCGCCGCCCTGGAGGCGGAGCTCGCTCGGGTCAGGGCCCGCGGCTTCGCCGTGGACGACGAGGAGAACGAGCCGACCATCCGGTGCGTCGGCGCGGCGGTCCCCGGTCCGGACGGGCGGCCGGTCGGCGGGGTCAGCGTGACCACCGTCACCTTCCTGACCGGCCGAGAGGAGCTGGAGTCGTACGCCCCCGCCGTACGGGCGGCAGCGGAGGCCCTGGCTCCGCTGCTCTGAGGCGAGTTCACCCGAATGCCAGCCCCTGCCATGGTCCTTCCCGGCCCGCTCCGCCCTTCGCGGCCGGGTCGCCGGGGCCCCGACGGGCGCCTGTTTCCGGCCACCGAGTCCGGGATGTCCGGTCCCGGGGGTGCCGTTCGGCGCCCCGCAGGCGTCCGCTCGCCCTATCGTTCCGATCCGACTATCGGATAAGTGTTATCCAGTTCCCTCTGGGCGGTCTCCCGGGCATTGGGCACCATCGGCCGGCGGCAAGACAGGGAAGTTCCACATGAGCACACGGCACACGGCGGGTTCCGCGGGACCGGCGGGATCGGCGGAGTTCGCAGCACTGGTCGTCGCGGCCCGCGAGGGTGACCCCCGGGCGCAGGACGACCTGGTCAGCGCCCACCTCCCGCTGGTCTACAACATCGCCGGACGGGCCCTGGGCGGGTCCGTGGACGTCGACGACGTGGTCCAGGACACCATGCTCCGTGCGCTGGACGGCCTGGGCGGACTCCGTTCCCCGGAGAGCTTCCGGTCCTGGCTGGTGGCCATCGCCATGAACCGTGTACGGGCCCACTGGCAGGACCGGCAGACCGGCCCCTACGGTCTGGACGCCGCCGAGGAACTCGCCGATCCGGGGGCCGACTTCGTCGACCTCACCGTGGTCCGGCTGCAGCTGGCCGGGCAGCGCCAGGAGACGGCCCGCGCCACCCGCTGGCTGGAGCCCGACGACCGCGGGCTGCTGTCCCTGTGGTGGCTGGAATGCGCCGGCGAGCTGACCCGGGCCGAGGTGGCCGCCGCCCTCGAACTGACCCCGCAGCACGCCGCGGTCCGCGTCCAGCGGATGAAGGCGCAGCTGGAGGCGGCCCGGGTGGTGGTCCGGGCGCTCGACGCGGTCCCGCCCTGCGAGGACCTGCGGACGGTGCTGGCCGGCTGGGACGGCCGGCCCTCCGCCCTGTGGCGCAAGCGAATAGCCCGGCACGCCCGGGAGTGCATGCGCTGCTCGGGCCTGTGGGCGGGCCTGGTCCCGGCGGAGGGACTGCTGGCCAGCCTGGCGCTGATCCCGGTCTCGGCGGCCCTGCTGGCGGGCGTACGGTCCGCCGTCGCGACCTCCGCCACGGCGGCGACGGCCACCTTCCCGGCGGCATGGAGCGGACCGGCCGGCACCCCCGGCACGCCCGGTGCGTACGACGCGACGGCCGCGGGCGGCACCACCACCGCAGCCCCGTACGCCGCGGACGGCAGCGGGAACGCGGCCCGCGGCGGTTCCGGGGAGGCGGACGCCGCCACGACCGTGGGCCACCGCGGCGAGGGCTTCCGCGCCGGTGCGCGCAGGGCCCGCGCCGGCGCACGCAGGCGCCGGGCCGTCGGCGGGGCCGTGGTGGCTGCCTGCATGGCCGGCGGGGCCTTCTGGTACCTGGGGTCCCCGGACGACGACGAGGCCGCGGACCGGATCGTGCAGGGCGCGCCCGCGTCCCCGCTCGGCGTTCCGACTGCCTCGGACCCCGCCGCCCCGGCCTCGCCCACGTCCTCCGCATCCGCATCCGCTTCGGCTTCCGCTTCTGCCTCCGCCTCCGCGTCGGCCCGGCCCTCCGCCGGTGCCTCCAAGAGCGCCTCTCCGGCCAAGAGCCCCTCACCGACGAAGAGCTCCGCCAAGCCGAGCGCAGGCCCCTCCACCGTGAAGCCGAACGGCGGCGCCGCCCCGTCCGGCCTGGCGGCACAGGTCGTGGCGCTGGTCAACAAGGAGCGGGCGGCGGCCGGCTGCGGACCGCTCAAGGAGGACGACCGGCTCCGCGACGCCGCCCAGCGGCACTCCGACGACATGGCGGCCCGGAACTTCTTCGACCACACCAACCCCGACGGCAGCGACCCCGGCGACCGGACCACCCGGTCCGGCTACCGCTGGTCGACGTACGGCGAGAACATCGCGCGCGGCCAGCAGACCCCGGAGTCGGTGATGAACTCCTGGATGAACAGCTCCGGGCACCGCGCCAACATCCTCAACTGCTCCTTCAAGGACATCGGCGTGGGCATCCACAAGGGCTCGGGCGGCCCCTGGTGGACCCAGAACTTCGGCGCCCGGCAGTAGCACGCGGAGCACCGGCCGGGCCGCCCGGGCCCGGCCACCGCCCCCGCCGGCATCGCCGTCGTCCGCCCTCCATCCCGCCGTCAGGCAACCCGGCCGGCGGCGGCCTATCCGACCGGGCCCGTCCCCGCACCCGTCAGGGCCCGGGCCCGGGCCCGGGAGCGGTCGCGGAACCAGGCGACCGTCCCGACCAGGACGGCGGCTGCCAATCCGTACAGCGGGAGCCACAGGGTCGTCGTCGAGGCGAGGCATTCGGCGACGGCCTGGCGGGCCTGGGACTCCTGCGCGAACGCCAGGGCCGCGCCGTCACCGCCGGACACGTCCCCCAGCGATGCCGCCGCCCGGAGGGCCTGGTACCGCCCCAGCAGCGCGCAGTCGCGGCGCGTTCCGGGCATCGGCAGCAGCCAGGCCCGGCGCTGCAGCAGGGGTGCGAGGGCGACCGCCGCGCACAGGCCGCAGACCAGCGCGTACGCGACCAGGCCGCGCGTGTACGGCGACCGGACGCGCGGAGTCCACTCGGCCCGCCTCTGGAACGCGAACATCACGGCGAGGAGCGTCACGCCGATGAAGGTGGCGAACCACTGCCACGATCCCGAGGCGAGCGCGAAGGTCAGCACCGCGCCGAGTCCGATCCCGATGACGCCGGGAGACGGAGCGTCATCCCCCGCCACGGCGGCGGACGGCCTCGGGCTCACTCGGGGGCTGGGATCGCTCACGGACCTCTCCTGCACACGGGCCCCTCCTGCACGACGGCCTCCTGGCCGCGGGGGCCGCCCCAGCATCCCCCGTGGCCCGCACCCCGCCACGGCCGCCATGCCGCGGGCCCGGCCGTCCCGCCCGGATGGCCGGTCCGGGCGTAACGGCCGGGTGCCGTACGGACGGCCCGGGGTCCGTCCGGCGGATCAGGTCGCACGGCCCGGCCTGATCCGGAAGACACGGCTCAGTGGTGGAAGCCCGACTTCGGGTGGGCGACCGGGGGCGGGGGCGTCTCGGTGAGGTGCTCGACGGCCCGGCGCATGTCGTCGGTCAGCAGGGCGATCTGGTCGAGGGTCACGCCGTGCCGGATCAGCACGCGCTGGATGACGGTGTCCTGACGTCCCTCGGGCAGCGGGTACGTCGGGACCTGCCAGCCGCGCATCCGGAGCCGGTCGGAGAGGTCGTAGAGGGTGAACGGGGTGCCGTCGGGGTCGGCGAGCTCGTAGGAGACGGCGGGGAGGCCGCCGGTGCCGTCGTAGAGCAGGGTGAACGGCCCCATCTCGGCGATCTTGCCGGCGAGGAAGCGGGCGGTGTCGGCGCAGGTCTGCTGGACCCGGCGGTAGCCCTCCCGGCCCAGCCGGAGGAACAGGTAGTACTGGGCGATGACCTCGCCGCCGGGGCGGGAGAAGTTGAGCGCGAAGGTCGGCATGTTGCCGCCGAGGTAGTCGACCCGGAAGACGAGCTCCTCGGGCAGCAGGTCGGCGGTGCGCCAGACGATCCAGCCGACGCCCAGCGGGGCGAGCCCGTACTTGTGGCCGGAGGTGTTGACCGAGGCGACGCGGGGCAGGCGGAAGTCCCACACCACGTCGGGGTGGAGGAAGGGCGCGACGAAGCCGCCGCTGGCGGCGTCGACGTGCACGGGGACGTCCCAGCCGTGCTCGGCCTGGATCCGGTCGAGTTCGGCGGCGATCTCGGCGACCGGCTCGTAGTCGCAGGTGTAGGTGATGCCGAGGATGGCCACCACGCCGATGGTGTTCTCGTCGACGTACTCGGCGAGCTGGTGGGGCTGGAGGCCGGTGGCGCCCGGCTCCACCGGGACCTGCCGGAGCTCCACGTCGAAGTAGCGGGCGAACTTCTCCCAGCAGATCTGGACGGGGCCGCAGACCAGGTTGGGGCGGTCGGCGGGGCGTCCGGCCGCCTGCTGCCGGGCGCGCCAGCGCCACTTGAGGGCGAGTCCGCCGAGCATGGCCGCCTCGCTGGAGCCGGTGGTGGAGCAGCCGGTGGCGCTGGCGCCGGCCGGTGCGTTCCACAGATCGGCCAGGATGTTCACGCAGCGCGCCTCGATCTCGGCGGTCTGCGGGTACTCGTCCTTGTCGATCATGTTCTTGTCGAGGCATTCGTTCATCAGCCGGTGGACCTCGTCGTCCGACCACGTGGTGCAGAAGGTCGCGAGGTTCTGTGCCGCGTTGCCGTCGAGGAGCAGCTCGTTGCGGAGCAGCTGGTGGACGACGCGGGGGATCGAAGGGAGGTCCGGCATCCGGTACTTCGGGAGCACCTGGTCACTCAGGGCGGAGCTGAAGACGTCCGTTTCGGCGCCCAGGTCACGGGGGTCCTTCATCTCATGAAGTGCCATATCGGGACTATATGGGACGTTCGGCACGGGAACCTTCAAGACGTCTCGGCGGTGTGAGCCCGCTCATCACGACCCTCCCCACACAGGAGAATTTTCTGTCGAGTAAGCTTTCGAACTGAGATCTTCCCGTTCGATCCACTGGAGCCGGTCCGGACGGGAAGATCATCAATTGTGTTCAACACACAACTTATCCGCCGATGTCCGGATCTCGACTACTCCCCGTATCGGCGCTGGTACTCCTTGTGGTCATGAACAAGATCACCAGGCGTCGTGCGCTGAGCACCTCGGCCGCCACCCTCACGGCCCTCGGACTCGCGACCACGGCCCACGCGGTCACCACCGCGCGCACCACCCCGTCCCCTGCCGCCGCCCCGGCGGCCGCGCCGGGCACCGTCGACGAGGTGTACCTCGGCCGGCGGATACAGATCGCCCCCGCGGACGGCGGGGGCCACGGCGGACACGGCGGACACCACGGCGGCCACACCCCGCCCGGCGCCCCGGCCGTCCGGATCGACGGGCGCGAACTGCACGTGATGCGCAACGCCGACGGCAGCTGGATCAGCGTCGTCAACCACTACGAGACCTTCCCCGACGTGCACGCGCTGGCCCGGGCCGCGGTCCGCGAGCTCCAGGGCGCCGCCCTCGTCCCGTTCGGCGGTGCGGCATGACCGTCCGCAAGAACCAGGCGACCCTGACCGCCGCCGAGAAGAAGGCCTTCACCGGCGCCCTGCTGGAGCTCAAGCGCACCGGCGCCTACGACCGCTTCGTCACCACCCACAACGGCTTCATCATGGGCGACACCGACTCCGGCGACCGGGTCGGCCACCGCTCCCCCTCCTTCCTCCCCTGGCACCGCCGCTTCCTGATCGAGTTCGAGCAGGAGCTGCAGAAGGTGGACGCCTCCGTCACCCTGCCCTACTGGGACTGGACCGCCGACCGGACCTCCCGCTCCTCGCTGTGGGCCGCCGACTTCCTCGGCGGCACCGGCCGGGCCCGCGACGGCCAGGTCCTGGACGGGCCGTTCGCGTACGCCGGCGGCAAGTGGGAGATATCGGTCCGCGTCGACGGCCGCCCCTACCTCCGGCGGGCGCTCGGCACCGGGGTGGCCCAGCTGCCGACCCGGGCCGAGGTGGAGAACGTGCTCGGCATGGCCGAGTACGACAGGGCGCCCTGGAACAGCTCCTCCGACGGGTTCCGCAACCATCTGGAGGGCTGGCGCGGAGCCAACCTGCACAACCGGGTGCACGTCTGGGTCGGCGGCCAGATGGCCACCGGCGTCTCCCCCAACGACCCGGTGTTCTGGATGCACCACGCCTACGTCGACAAGCTCTGGGCCGAATGGCAGGCGCGCCACCCGCAGTCGCCGTACCTGCCGGCCGCCGGTACGCCGAACGTGGTCGACCTGCACGACACGATGCGCCCGTGGAACGACGTGACCCCGGCGGACATGCTGGACCACCGGAAGTTCTACACGTTCGACACCGAACCGGCCTCCGCCAGCCAGCGGTAGGTCAGTTCCGGGCGGCCCACCTGGCCGTAGCGGGGTGCGCGGGCCGCGCGGCCGGTGTCCACCAGGTGCTCCAGGTAGCGCCGGGCGGTGATCCGCGAGATGCCGGCCTCTTCCGCGGCCCCCGCCGCGGTCAGCCCCTCGGGGGCGGCGCGCAGCAGGGAGCAGACCCGGTCCAGGGTGGGTGCGCTCAGGCCCTTGGGGAGGGCGGCCGGGCGGGGTGCGCGCAGGGCCGCGAGGGCCCGGTCCACGTCGTCCTGCCCGGCGGCCTCACCGGCCGCCGCGGCCGCGCGGAACTCGGCGTAGCGGAGCAGCCGTTCACGCAGGGTGGGGAAGGCGAACGGCTTCAGCACGTACTGCACCACGCCGAGCGAGACGCTCTCGCGGACCACGGCGAGGTCGCGTGCGGAGGTCACCGCGATCACGTCGGCGGGGTGGCCGGAGGCCCGCAGCCCGCGCGCGAAGCGGAGTCCGTGGCCGTCGGGCAGGGTCAGGTCGAGCAGCAGGAGGTCCACCGGGGTGCGGTCCAGCACCCGGGTGGCCGCGGCCAGCGAGTGCACGGTGCCGACCACGGTGAAGCCGGGCACCCGGCCGACGTAGAGCGCGTGCGCGTCGGCGGCGACCGGGTCGTCCTCGACGACCAGCACCCGCACGACCGGCGCCGCCGACGCCATCGGGTCCGTCGGCGCCGGGGGGTGGATCCGGTCCGTCGGATCCGACGGGTCAGTCGGGTCAGTCGGGGCGGTCGGGTCGGTCGGGTCGGTCGGGCCCTTCGGATCCGACGGGAACGTCCGGGTCATGGCCTGCCTCCCGCGCCGGGCGCACCGGAGGCCGCCCGGCCCGCCTCGCGCGTTTCACGCGTTTCGCGGGTGTCACACGCCTCCGACGCCTCGTGCACGTCCCGTTCCTCCCGCGCCTGGTGCACGTCCCGTGCCTCCGTTGCCCTCCGGGTGCCCTCCGGACCGCCGGCCGCCGTGTCCGGCCGCTCCGCCGGGCCGGCCGCCGCGCGCAGTGGTATGCGTACGGTGAACTCCGCGCCCCCGCCCGGGACTTCGGCCACCGCCACCGAGCCGCCGTGCCGCCGGGCGGCCTGCCGGACCAGGGCCAGGCCCAGTCCGCGCCCCTCCCCCTTGCCGGACCAGCCGCGCCGGAACACGTCCACGCCGGCCGGCAGTCCGGGGCCGTTGTCGGCGACCTTGAGGAGCAGCCCGTCGCCGTCACGGCGGGCCGTCACCGCGATCCGCCCGCCCGGGGTTCCGGTCAGCGCGTCGACCGCGTTGTCGATGAGGTTCCCGAGCACCGTGACCAGGTCCCGGGCCGGGGGGCCGCCGGGACCGGCCGGCAGGCTGCGGCTCTCCGGGGTGACCACCAGTTCGACACCGTGCTCGTGGGCCTGGGCGGCCTTGCCCAGCAGCAGTGCCGCCAACACGGGTTCCCCGACGGCGCCCAGCACCTGGTCGGTGAGGGCCTGGGCGAGCTCCAGTTCGGCGGTGGCGAACTCCACCGCCTCCTGGGTACGGCCCAGTTCGATGAGCGAGACCACCGTGTGCAGCCGGTTGGCCGCCTCGTGGGCCTGGGAACGCAGGGCGCTGGTGAAGCCCCGTTCGTGGTCCAGCTCGCCGGTCAGCGCCTGCAGGTCGGTGTGGTCGCGCAGGGTCACCACGGTGCCGCGCCGGCCGCCCCCGTCCACCGGGGAGCTGTTGACGACCAGCACCCGGTCGGCCGTGAGGTGGACCTCGTCCACCCGTGGCCGGTCGGCGAGCAGGGCACCGGTCAGCGGGGCCGGCAGGCCGAGGTCCGCGACGGACACGCCCACCGCCTCCCCGCGCAGCCCGAGCAGTTCCCGGCCCGCGTCGTTGACCAGGGAGATCCGGCGCTGCCCGTCGAGCATCAGCAGTCCCTCGCGTACGGCGTGCAGCGCGGCCTGGTGGTAGTCGTACATCCGGCTCAGCCCCCGGGCGTTGAGCCCGTGGGTGTGGCGGCGCAGCCGGGCGTTGACCACGTAGGTGCCGGCGCCGCCGAGCGCGAGGGCCCCGCCGGCGACCCAGCCGAGCGCGGTGAGCTGTCCGCCGAGCCGGTCGCTGATCGCGCGGACCGTGATGCCCGCGCTGACCAGCCCGGTGATCCGGTCACCGTCGCGCAGCGGGGTGACCACCCGGATGGAGGGCCCGAGCGTGCCGGTGTACGTCTCGCCGAAGGTCTCGCCGCGCAGCGCCGGGCCGGTGTTGCCGAGGAAGCGCTCGCCGATCCGGCGCGGGTCGGGATGGGTCCAGCGCCGCCCGTCCGGCGCCATGATCGTGACGAAGTCCACGCCGGAGTCGGTGCGGACCCGGTCGGCGTAGGGCTGGAGCTCGGCGGACGGGTCGGGTCCGCGGACCGCGTCCCGGACCGACGGCGAGTCGGCGACGGCGCGGGCGACGGCGCCCGCCTGCCGTTCGGCGGCCTCCTCGGCCTGCCGGCGGGCGCCGGCGTACGCGAAGACGGCGCAGCCGGCGACGACGACCGCGACCAGCACCACCTGCATGGCGAACAGCTGGCCGGCCAGGCTGCGCGGGCGGGGGATGCGGAACATGGCGCTCAGTGTGCACCGTGCCGTGAACTCAATGAACGCAAGGGTGACCGGGGTCACAGACTGCGACATGGTCTCCCGGAACGCGTCCGCCGACAGGAGCGGCGCGGGGCACGACCACGCAACACCAGGAGGCACCGTGGCCGCCGGACGGGACAGAACGCACTACCTCTACATCGCGGTGATCGCCGCGGTGGTGCTCGGCATCGTGACGGGCCTCGCCGCGCCCGGCACCGCCGTCGAGCTGAAGCCGCTGGGCACCGGCTTCGTGAACCTGATCAAGATGATGATCTCGCCCGTGATCTTCTGCACGATCGTGCTGGGGGTCGGTTCGGTCCGCAAGGCGGCCAAGGTCGGCGCGGTGGGCGGGCTGGCCCTGGGCTACTTCATGGTGATGTCCACGGTGGCGCTGGCCATCGGCCTGGTGGTCGGCAACCTGCTGGAGCCGGGCAGCGGCCTGCACCTCACGGACGCGGTGCGCAGCGCGGGCGAGGCCCAGGCCAAGGCGGGCGGGGCCGAGTCGACCGCGGACTTCCTGCTCGGGATCATCCCCAGGACACTGGTGTCGGCCTTCACCGAGGGCGAGGTGCTGCAGACGCTGCTGGTGGCCCTGCTGTGCGGGTTCGCTCTCCAGGCGATGGGAGCGGCGGGCGAGCCGGTGCTGCGCGGCATCGGGCACGTGCAGAAGCTCGTCTTCCGGGTGCTGGCGATGATCATGTGGGCGGCCCCGGTGGGCGCGTTCGGGGCGATGGCGGCGGTGGTGGGTGCGACCGGCACGGACGCGCTGAAGTCCCTCGCGGTGATCATGCTGGGCTTCTACGCCACCTGTACGGTCTTCGTCTTCCTGGTGCTGGGCACGCTGCTGCGGGTGTGCGCCCGGATGAGCATCTTCCGGCTGCTGCGCTACCTGGGCCGGGAGTTCCTGCTGATCCTCTCCACCTCCTCCTCGGAGTCGGCGCTGCCGCGGCTGATCGCGAAGATGGAGCACCTGGGGGTGTCCAGGCCGGTCACCGGCATCACGGTGCCGACGGGCTACTCCTTCAACCTGGACGGCACGGCCATCTACCTGACGATGGCGTCCCTCTTCATCGCGGAAGCCATGGGCAACCCGCTGTCCCTGGGCGAGCAGGTCTCGCTGCTGGTGTTCATGGTGATCGCCTCGAAGGGCGCGGCGGGCGTCACCGGGGCGGGGCTGGCCACGCTGGCGGGCGGTCTGCAGTCGCACCGGCCCGAACTCGTCGACGGGGTCGGGCTGATCGTGGGCATCGACCGGTTCATGAGCGAGGCGCGGGCGCTGACCAACTTCGCGGGCAACGCGGTCGCGACCGTGCTGATCGGGACCTGGACGAAGGAGTTCGACCGGTCCCGGGCGACCGAAGTCCTCGCCGGACGGCTGCCGTTCGACGAGAAGACGCTGCTGGACGACGGCCACGGGGCGGACGCCCCCGCCGCCGTGCCGGCCCAGACGGCCGAGGACGGCAAGGACCCGGTCCCGGCCTGACAGCGGGGCCGCCGTACGGCGGCCGGGCTGCGGTTCCGGCTCCGGCTCCGGCTCCGGCTCCGGCTCCGGCTCCGGCTCCGGGGGCTCCTCGGCTCGCCTGCTCCCCATCCCGACGACTCCCCGATCCCCCGGCGACTCCCCGATCCCCCGGCTCCTCCGCGGTCGGCCGGCCGACCCGAACCACGGCCCCGCGGAGGCGGGTGCGCCGCCCCGATCCCCCACCCGGGGGCGGCGCGCCCACCCTCCCGGCCGGGCCGGGCGCGCCCCCATGGCGCCCCGCCCGGCCGGCCCGGCCACACCGGCCGATCCCGTCAGGAACAGATGGTTTTCGGCCATCCGGTACGGAACGCACGTGCTGGGAAAGGTACTTCCCTCGCGGGGTGTCTCTCTGCAATCTTGCGTCCACCACTCGTTTCGTACGACCCGGTACGTGCCACCAGCGCCGCCGGGTCATCGGAGGACGCATTGATACCCCACATATCCAGTCGCCCCCGACGTACCCTCGCGGCCCTGGCCGCGTTCGGCGCCGCCATGACGTTCGCGGCTCCGGCCGCGTTCGCGGACACGGCGCCCGTCTCCCCGTCCGGCGCGCCCGCCGCTGCGAAGCAGCAGAACCGGGCCGCCCTGAACAACGCCTCGCCGAACGCCAGGAGTGCGACCTGGGCCGCCGGCACCCGTGCCTACCTGGTGATCACGGCCCCCGGGGACACCTCCGCGGTGCGGTCCGCGATCGCCTCCAACGGCGGCACGGTCTTCTCCTCCTTCGACGCCATCGGCGTGATCGTGGCGCATTCCGCCTCCGGCACCTTCGCGCAGACGATGCGCGGGGTCAGCGGGGTGCAGAAGGTCGGCGCGACCCGGACCTCCGACGTCCCGGCCGACGCCTACAACCCGGCGCTCCCGGCCAACCCGGCCCAGTCCGCCGCGCCGTCCACCGAGCCGGTGCGCTCGGACATGACCCAGATCAAGGCCGACCAGGCGTGGGCGGTCAACCCCGGTTCCGCCTCGGTCAAGGTCGGCATCCTGGACACCGGTGTGGACGACCAGCACCAGGACCTGGCGCCGAACTTCAACGCCGCGGACTCCGTCTCCTGCGCCTACGGCAAGCCGGACACCCGTGCCGGTGCCTGGCGCGACGTGGACACCCACGGCACCCACGTGGCCGGTACGGTCGCGGCCGCCAAGAACGGCAAGGGCGCCATCGGCGTCGCGCCGGGCGTGAAGATCTCCTCGGTGCGCATCGCCGAGCCGGGCAGCACGCTGTTCTTCGCGGAGAACACCGTCTGCGGCCTGGTGTGGGCCGGTGACCACGGCTTCAAGGTCACCAACAACAGCTATTACACGGACCCGTGGCAGTTCAACTGCCCGAACAACCTCGACCAGGCCGCCATCCTGGAGGGCGTGGGCCGCGCCCAGGCCTACGCCGAGGGCAAGGGCTCGCTCCAGGTCGCGGCGGCCGGCAACGCCAACTACGACCTGGCGAACAAGACCACCGACACCGAGAGCCCCAACGACTCGACGCCGGTGACCCGGAACATCACCAACGACTGCCTCGACATCCCGGCCGAGCTGCCGGGCGTCGTCACGGTCGCGGCGAACGGCACCAACGGCTCGTCCAAGGCGTCGTTCTCCAACTACGGCCGGGACGTCATCGAGGTCTCCGCGCCCGGCGAATCGGTCTACAGCACCGCCCCCGGCGGCAAGTACGCCTCGCTGAGCGGCACGTCCATGGCCTCCCCGCACGTCGCGGGCGTCGCCGCGCTGCTGGCCAGCGCCAACCCGGGCTACACCCCGGCGGACATCCGGGCGAAGCTCGGCGAGCAGGCCACCGACCTGGCCTGCCCGGCGGACAACCGCTGCACCGGCACCACGGCGAAGAACAGCTTCTTCGGCGAGGGCCGCGTGGACGCGCTGAAGGCGGTCGGCTCCACCCCGCCGCCCGGCAAGTACTTCGAGAACACGGCCGACGTCACCATCGCCGACAACACCACCGTGGAGAGCGCCATCACGGTCAGCGGTGTCACCGGCAACGCGCCGGCCGGCCTCAAGGTGGGCGTGGACATCAAGCACACCTACATCGGTGACCTGAAGGTGGACCTGGTGGCCCCCGACGGCACCGTCTACACCCTGCACAACCGCAGCGGCGGCGGCACGGACAACATCGCCCAGACCTACACCGTCAACGCCTCCGCGGAGGTCGCGAACGGCACCTGGAAGCTCCGTGTGAACGACAACGCCAACGCCGACACCGGAAAGATCGACGCCTGGAACCTCACCTTCTAGAGGGCTGGTTCCTAACCGGCTGGTTCCTGAAGGGCGGGTTCCCGAAGGGTTCGTTCCAGCCAGTCGAACACCACTTCGCAGTGCTGCTGCGGGGCCATCGGGGAGCAGTGCAACTGCGCCCCGGTGGCCCTGGTGAACCTGAAGTACTCCTTCGGGGCCCTGAGCAGGTCGAACATCTTCCGCGGCTGTCCCGGGTAGAACTGCTCGTCGTCGTAGTCGAGGACGAGCGTCGGGGCCTTGATCCTCGGAACGACGTCGGTGATGTCGAGCCCGATGGCGACCTGGGCCGGAGTCCACAGGTCCGTGAGGACCTTCCCCGCCCGGGCCTGCCGCAGGGCCTCCGTCGAGAAGATCTCGAACCGCTTCTTCACGGTGAAGGCGAGCTGGGGCGTCAGCTCCGGGACCACGTCCTCGTTCCACACCCGGTTGGTCTCCGCCTTGTCCGGGGTGACGATGTCCCGCAGTTCGGCATCGAAGCCCAGCCAGGGGCTGAGGCAGCCCGGCTCCGCGACCACTGCCGCGATCCGGTGCTCGAACGCCGCCGCCCTGGGGGCCAGGTTGCCGCCCATGCTCAGGCCCGTGAGGGCGATCCTGCCCGGGTCGACGTCCGGGCGGCGCACCAGCCAGTCCACGACCGGCGTCACCACCTGCTCCCAGCGGGTGGTGAACGGCACTTCGTGGACGAACAGCAGCTCGCCCTGGCCCGGACCGTCGTAGACGACCGCGTTCCAGCCCCGGTCGAGCGCGGCGGACACCCCGTACGTCCACATGTCCAGGTTCTGGCCGTCACTGCCGTTGGTGAGGATCACCGTGCGCCGCCGCCGTTCCGGACCTTCCGGCCGGAAGAACCACACCGGCAGCCGGTGTACGCCGTACGGGACCTGCGCGCGGACGGCGGCCGGCCGGCACAGTCCGGCGAACGTGTCCCAGGCTCCGCGGGCGGCCAGGTACACGTCCTTCTCGTCGGCGGGCCGACTGGTGCCCAGCACGTAGAACAGCGCCTGCGCGTAGTACTGGGAGGAGCGCAGGGCACGGAACCGCTCGGTCTCCGGGGCGGGCTTCCCGCCCTTCCCCCCAGGGGCCGGGGGCGCCTCCCCGAGCCGTTTGCCCCATTCCCTGAAGGTGTCGGTGTAGCTCTGCTCCGACAGGCCCGCGGCGTTGACCGCGTTGACGGCGGTGAGGACCTCGCCGACCTCCGAGGCCCGCATTCCGGCCGCGCCCAGCGCGAGGAGGCCGGCGAAGTTGAAGCCGGGATCCGCGAAGAGCTTCATGGCACCCGGCGCCGGTCCTTCCTCCGCCCGGGCGTGCGGGGCCCCGCCGGGGCCGGCGGCCATGGCCTGGGGCATGCCGAGGGCGAGCGCGCCCACGCCCGCGGCAAGCCCGGCGAGCGCGCCGCGGCGGCTGACGGCGGAGGACGGACGGTCGGACCCGGGGGTGTTGCCCATGCTGCGGAACCGTAGGCGGCCGGTCGGCCGGGCGGCGGCTGCGACACCGGCCGCTGCCCCGTTCGGCCCACGGCACGACGGCGGCGGGCGGGCGGTCAGCGGGCGGTCGCTCAGCGGGCGGTCGGTGAGCGGCAGCGGGTCAGCGGGTGCGCAGGACGCAGTCCCCGCAGAGGCCGCC
This sequence comes from Streptomyces sp. NPDC089799, assembly GCF_040684755.1. Classification (NCBI taxonomy): domain Bacteria; kingdom Bacillati; phylum Actinomycetota; class Actinomycetes; order Kitasatosporales; family Streptomycetaceae; genus Streptomyces; species Streptomyces sp. NPDC089799. The sequence goes on from NZ_JBFBGR010000031.1 coordinate 88,837, forward strand.
GCCCGGGGCCCGGTAGTAGAGGCAGCAGCTGCGGCGTACGAAGGCGGCGCCGAGGCCCTCCTCGTAGACGAAGGTGCCGGTGCCGGCGAGGGGACCGGTGTCGTCCAGCAGGGCGGTGACCACGGGTGCGGCCACGGGGCCTGCGTCCGGGAGGCGGTTGACCAGTTCGCGCAGCGCCCCGACCAGCCCGGAGGCGGAGTTGCCCCGCAGGGTCTGCGGCGAGACGCCGTAGCGGCGGCGGAGCGTTTCCTGGAGGCCCGCCAGGTGGGCGAGTACGGTCCCGCCGACCTCCGCACCGGGCCGGGCGGCGGGCGCGGGCAGCCACAGTTCCACGGACTGCCCGTCGGGCAGCCGCCACCACACCCGGTCCGGATCCAGGTCGGGCACCCGGCCGGTCAGGACGTACGCGCCCAGTCCGATCGACCACATCCGGGCGGCCAGCCCGAACTGCAGCGTGGACGCGGCGACCCGGTCGTCGGCCCCGCCCATCCGTCGACCGACCTCGGCGACGTACTCCTCCAGGACGGGTCCGCCCGCGTACAGCGCGGCCAGTGTGCGGAAGCCACCGCCGGCCGGTTCGCCGCCGCACCGCACGGCGAAGAACCCGCCGACGTCGGCGAGCCGGACCAGGGCCCGATCCATGCCGTCGGTGCCATCCGTGTCGTCCGGGCCGTGCACGTCCTGCATGTCCTGCGTCCCCGGCTCCGGGCGGGCGTCCGTCATGTGTCGAGTCCGTATCCGTCGTCGGGGAGGGAGCGGTCCGGCTCGGGGCATTCCGCGTGGTCGGATCCGCCGGTGCCGAAGGAGTGCAGCGGCCAGTCCCGGGCGAGTTCGTCCTCCGGGTGGAGCCGGCCCGTGAACAGGAAGTACACGCTGCGGTCCGGGGCGGGCCGGGTGACCAGGGACCGCTGGTCCGGCAGCGATGCGCGGTACTCGGTCTCGAAGGCCACTCCCGCCGCCGTGAGGGCGGCCGTCAGCCCGGACTCGGTTACCGGCACCGGAAGGAGGGAGGTCTCCCCGGGACCGGGCCCCGGGACCTCCGGTTCGTCCCGCCACGTCGGAACCGTCAGGGACCAGAGCCGCCGGCAGCGGCACCAGGCCGCGTCCAGGTCGCCGTAGCCGAAGCGGTGGGGCCAGCGGTCGGCGCCGATCCGCTGCCCGTAGTGCGGCTCCCCGTGGACCGCGACCACGTCGTGCAGGTGGACGCCCACCTCGAACACGTCGAGGCGCCCCGTGGCCGCGAAGCGGACCAGCTCCGCCGAAATGTTCATGCACGCATGATGTCAGGCGGTCGGGCCGCGAAGTTCCGCCGGATCGAGGCCGGGGTGCGCGCGGAGGCCGGGGTGCGCGCGGAGGCCGCGGGCCGTTACGCCGGCTCGTCCGGGAGGTCGGGGCCCAGCATGTCGAGGTAGTGCGGATTGCTCATGATGCCGAGGACGTTGCCGAAGGGATCGGTCACCGCCGCGGTGACGAAGCCGGAGCCGCGGTCGACCACCGGCTGGTACTCGGCGGCCCCCAGGTCCAGCAGCCGCCGGCGGGTGGCCTCCAGATCGTCCACGTGCCAGTACAGGACGGCGCCGCCCGGAGCCCCGGCCGCGCCCGGGGGCGCGAACTTCGCGTCGATGACGCCGAGTTCCTGCTGGTGGTCGCCGATCCGGAACTCGGCGTACCCGGGCCGCTCGAAGCAGGGGCCGAATCCGAGCAGTTCGGTGTACCAGCGGGTGGCGGCCGCCAGGTCCTCCGCCCAGAAGCTGATCGTCGCGACTCCGCGCAGCATCCACGGCCTCCTCGCCGTCGTCCGTTCCCGGGCTCCGGTGTCCGTTCTTCCGGTCTGCGGGTTCCCGGTCATCCCGACACTACAGCGGGCGCGCCCGGGGCAGCGGTCTCCGCCGCCGTTCGGCGGGACGCCCATCCGACCGCGGGCCCCATGGCGTACGAGGCGGCCGTGAACAGCCCGCCCAGCAGCAGCCACCCCGGGATGCCCCAGAGCAGCAGCAGCGAGGTCAGCAGCAGCGGGCCCAGGGTGCGGGCCACCGGCACACCCGTGCCGAAGAAGCCCTGGTACTGGCCGGTCCGGCCGGCCGGGGCCAGCGCGAAGCCGATCTGCCAGGAACCCGCCGACTGCCGCATCTCCCCGGCCACCTGGAGTACGGCGCCCAGCACCAGCAGCGCCCCGGCGGCCCACCAGGCGCCGGGCAGCGCCGACAGCGCGAACACCGCGCAGCAGGCAGCCATGATCCGCCCGGAGGAACGCACGGCCGCGCCGGCGGTCTCCAGGTCCGACACCGGCCGGGCCATCCGGACCTGGAAGAGCATGACCGCGGCGGTGTTGAGCACGAACAGTGCCGAGACCAGCCAGCCGGGCGCGTGCGTACGCTCCGTGATCCACAGCGGCAGGGCCAGGCTGAGCAGCGGCATCCGGAGCAGCAGTACCGCATTGAGGAAGGTGACCACCGCGTACGGCCGGTCGCGCAGTACGGCCAGTCGGGGCTCCCCGCCGGCCGGTGCGGGGACCGGGGTCACCGCCGGGAGGCGCAGCAGGACCACGGCGCAGATCAGGAAGCCCAGCGCGTCCAGGGCGAACACCAGCCGGTAGGCGGTGGCGGTGTCCGCGGCGATGGCCAGTCCGCCGGCCGCCGCCCCGAGCGCCAGTCCCCCGTTGAGCACGGCCTGGAGGAACGCCAGCACCCGGGTGCGCTCCTCCGCGCCCACCAGCCCGGCGAGCAGGGCCTGCCGGGCCGCGGAGAGCCCGCACTGGGCGGTCGCGTAGCCGCAGGCGGCCGGCAGGAAGAGCAGGAAGGAGTCGATCAGCAGGAAGGAGGCAACGCTCGCGGCGGTGGCCAGGGCCAGCAGCGCGGAGGTGCCGCGCGGGCCGCGGCGGTCGGCGAGGGCGCCCAGCGGGACGCCCGCCACCGAGCCGACGGCCCAGGCGACGGTCAGCCCCAGGCCGATCTGAGCGGCCGGGAGACCGACCACCCGGGTGAAATACAGCACCGAACACACGTAGTACGCACCGTCACCGACGGAATTGGCCAACTGCGCGGCGGCCAGGCGGCGCGGCGCTCCGGGCGGGGGCAGGAATCGGGTCGTCACACCCTTGATCCCATCAAGGGAATGGCCTGTTCAGTAGGTCCATTCCCCTGCCACAGGGATGGGCCATTCAGGCCTGTCAGGCCGATGGGCCGGTGCACCCACCGGCCCAAGGGGCCGGTGGGCCGGTCGGCGACTCCGGCGCGCGGTCAGAGACCTCCCAGGAACTCCAGCAGCGCCCGGTTGAACGCCTCCGGCTGCTCCACCCCGGGCAGGTGCCCGGCGTTCTCGATCACCACCAGGCGGGAGCCGGGAACCAGCGCGTGCAGCCCCTCCGCCTCCGCGACCGGGGTGTAGACGTCGTCGGCGCCGACCACCACCAGGCAGGGCACCCGGCAGGCGGCGAGCACCGGCCGGTAGTCGGGCCGCTCGGCGCGGCCCCGCAGCGCGGCCGCGGCCCCCTGCGGATCGGTGCCGCGCATCAGGCCGTCCACCAGCGCGGCGGCCTCCGGCTTGGCCGTGACGTTGTACGGCGCGAGCATCTTGTCGATCACCTCGTCGGCGTACGGGCCCATGCCCTCGGCGATCAGGCGTTCGGCGGTCTCACGGCGGAACTTCCTGCCCTCCTCGGTCTCCGGGTCGGGCGAGGTGTCGGAGAGCACCAGGCCGCGCACCCTGCCCGGGTGGCTCCGCAGCAGTTCCATGGCGATCTGCCCGCCCATCGACACGCCGCACACGACCGCGCACCCCACGTCGAGGTGGTCGAGCACGGCGATCAGGTCGTCCGCGAACACATCGAACGGGGTGACTCCCGACACAACCCCGCTCCGCCCGTATCCGCGCAGGTCAGGGGCGATCACCCGGTATCCGGAAGCCGCCAGTGCGGCCGTCTGGGCGCCCCACAGGGTGCGATCGAAGGGGTGTCCGTGAACCATCAGTACGGGCGGACCGGCCTCCGGGCCGTGTTCCTCGAAAAAGAGTGTTGTGCCGTTCGCAGCAAGGGGGTTCATGGGATCAAGGTAAACGGATACATTGAGCCACTCGCGCGTTCACCTGACCGCCGATTCCCTTTCATCCCCGTTTTCCTCGGGGAGGGCTGTCAGCAGCGCAAGATGTTCCACCACCCATCATTCGAAGGACCGAAGGCTCCGTGCCCGTACCCGTACTCCTCGCCGGCCGCACCACGCGGCTCGAGCCCCTCGCCCCCCACCACGCTGAGGCCCTGGCCCTCGCCGGGGCCGAGGATCGTACGACTTACGCCTTCACTCCGGTACCCCACGGTCTGGAGGCGGCCCACTCGTACATTCAGCGTGCCCTCTCCGATCAGGCCGCGGGCCGATCGCTTCCGTTCGCCGTCGTCAGAGCCACTGACGGCGTGGTGGTCGGTTCGACCCGCTTCCTGGAACTCGACTACTGGCAGGGTCCGCTGGTGTGGCCCTCCGTCCCCGGGATCCCCTACGGCGATCCGATGACGGCGGTGCCGGACGCCGCCGAGATCGGCAATACCTGGCTGGCGCCGGGTGCCCAGGGAACGGGCATCAACACCGAGGCGAAGCTGCTCATGCTTCGCCACGCCTTCGAAACCTGGGGCGTCCGGCGGATCTCGCTGCGCGCGGACGCCCGGAACATCCGCTCCCGGGCCGCCATGGAACGGCTCGGCTTCACCTCCGAAGGGGTCCGCCGGGCCCATTCACGGGGGCTGGACGGCATGGTGCGCAGTACGGCCTTCTACTCGATCCTCGACGAGGAGTGGCCGGCCGTACGGTCGATCATCGAGCTGCGGCTCGCCGCCCGGGCCCCGGCCCGTCGGCGCCGCCGCAAGACGCTGGTTCCGGCGTAACGGTCCTGCAGCACACGGCGGCGGGGGGGGGGGGGGGGGCCCCCCCCCCCCCCCCCCCCCCCCGGCGCCCCCCCCCCCCCCGGA
>NZ_JBFBGR010000032.1:0-91772 GCF_040684755.1 Streptomyces sp. NPDC089799
AACGCCTGGCAGACTGGACGGCCCGCTGGCCTGCGTCGAGGCTTTTCGGTCGTGTGTCCGCTGCGGAAATGCAGGGCGTGCCGAATGGCGAGTTCCGGCGGAGCGCGGTTGGTGACGACTGCGCCGGGCGCCGCCCCCTGGTAGGCGGCGGAGCTGCGTCTGGTCGATCTCCTGCCGCGTATTCTCCCCAGATTCTCCCCACGGGGCCTCTGAGGGCACGGTCCGCAGTTCGCTTGCGCTAAGTCGATCAAGCTCGTTCGGTGGATCGCTAGAGCCAGTCCCGCTTCTTGAAGATGACGTACAGGCTCGTACACACCACCGCCATCAGGAGGATTGCGAAGGGGTAGCCCGCCGCCCAGTGCAGTTCTGGCATGGTCTCGAAGTTCATGCCGTAGATGGTTCCCACGAGTGTGGGTGCAAACAAAATGGCGGCCCAGGAGGAGATCTTCTTGATCTCCATATCCATGCCTATGCCCACCTCCACGACCCATCACGATCGATGATCACCGTGACAGTGAAGTGCTTCTTGGACGGTGCTTGTTCCCGAGGTGTGCTGGTACGGCGTACCAGCACCCGCAACCCCCGGAACGGAAGCCGACATGCCCACACCCACGCCCGCACCTGCACGCACAGCCCGCCCCGTCGTCGTGCATGCCGCCGATGCGGAGGTGCTCGACGGAACGAACCCGATGCGCCTGCTTGCCGACAGCGACGCGCTGGGCGGTGCGCTGAGCGTCTCCGGCAGCCGGATCGCCGCCGGAGCGGCCAATGCCAGGCCCCACCTGCACGAACGTTTCTGGGAGGTGTTCCACGTACTCGACGGCGCGTTGGAGATCCTGCTGGACGAGGAGATCGTGACGGTCGGGCGCGGCGGTCTCGTCGCGGTGCCGCCGGGCGTGGTCCACGCCTTCGGCGCTGAGGGCCGGCGGCTGGGGGGTCGACCGCGGCGCGGGCCGGTCTCCCCGATGTTCGGTCGCTTCGGTCGCTTCGGTCGCTGCCGCGGCCGGTCCGAGTCGCTTCGGTCGCTTCGGTCGCTGCCGCAGACGTGCAGGTCAGAGCACTTTCGAGGGAGTCGCAGGGACTGAAGCGACCGAACTTCGGAATTGCCTCAACGGAAGCCGGAGCTCCGCCTGAGGCGGTCCCGCCGCGAGCGGCCCGGGGCGGCGGTTCACGCGGCGACGGCGGCGGCCAGGGCGAGGGCCGCGGCGCCGAAGACGATGACGTGGCGGGCGTTCTGCAGGAACCACACCCAGCGGGGGAAGCCGGACTCGGCCGCCTTCAGCAGGGCGGCGACGTCGATCCGGGCCAGCGCGGGGTCGCCCTTGCGGGCGAAGGCGGCCCGGACGGAGCCGGTCGCGGTCAGGTTGCTGTAGAGGATCAGGCAGTTGATGGCCAGGACGAGGCCCATGACGATCCAGTTCAGCACTCCGGTCCAGGAGCTGCCGGTGAGGTTGAGGGCGGCGGTGGCGGCAAGCACGGCGGCGATCCCCACGGGCGCCCAGGTCTCGTGCCCGCCGGCGTCGAACCGCATCCCGTTCTCCTCGAGGACGGTCGTGCGCACGCCCTGGCGGCTCAGCTCGGCGTGGGCGGCGGCGGTCGCGGTGGCGCCGTAGCGGGCCCGGACGACCGGGATGCTGAGGAAGGCGACGGCGACGGACAGCTGCATGGCGGCGATGAAGGCGTTCACGGTCGGTTCCTCCTGAGGGCGCGCGCCGGCTCCGGCGCTTCACTTGCACTAAGTACAAGGTGAAGTTAGCGCACGACTTGAACGGTGTGCAAGTGGTGAGCTGAACACTGTGCAAGTTGATGTCGCGAACGTTTCTCCACAGCACGGAGGGCGGGCCTTGCCGATCCGGACCGGCGTGATCGACGATCAGTCCCGAGGCAGGTCCATCGACTTCACCCAGGAGAGGGGCGGGCACCGATGTCCGATGTCAAAGCCGAGCTCGATCAGCTCATGCGCACGTTTCTCGGCGCGTTCACCAACACCGGCGGCGGCCGGGCGAACGTGGCGGCCGTACGCGAGGTCTTCATTCCGGAGGGAATGATCATCAGCAACCTCGGGGGCAAGCCCGTGGTCTACGACCTTGACGGGTTCATCGAGCCGCGCGAGAGGATCCTCTCGGACGGGACGCTGACCGAGTTCTCCGAGTGGGAGGTCTCCGAGCGGACGGAGATATGCGGGTCGATCGCGCACCGCTTCAGCGAGTACGGCAAGTCGGGGCGCCGCGACGGCGAGTGGTTCGAGGGGACGGGACACAAGACGACCCAGTTCGTCCTCACCCCGGCCGGCTGGCGGATGAGCTCCATGGCCTGGGACGACGTCGCATAGGCGGGAGCGCGGACCGGGCGGCCCTGCCGCAGGACACGCCCCCGGGTGCCGGAATCAGGGGGCGGATGAGGAGCGGCGCCTAACCTCGCGGCATGGGTGCCGAGAAGGTGGCTGTGGCCGACGAGATCTTCGACCGTCTGGACGCGGACGGCGATGGAGTGGTGGTCGCCGACGACTACCGGGCGAACGCGGAGCGACTGCTCCAGTCGTACGGCATGGGCCCGAGCTCACCGAAGGGGCGCGCACTGATCGAGGCGAGCCTGGCGCTGTGGGAACGGCAGGCCGAGATGGTCGACCGCGATCACGACGGGAGGATCGGACGGGAGGAGTACCGGGAGTGGTTCACCGCACTGGCCGAAGCCAAGGCCGGCGCGGGATCCGGGACGGGTTCCGGGACGGGTTCCGGGACGGAACAGGGGCCGGACGCCCCCTCGGGGGCGCCGGAGGTCATGGCCGTGCTGCACGCGCAGTTCACCGTGGCGGACCGGGACGGCGACGGGCGGATGGACCTCCACGAGTACACGGTGTGGCGGAGCCTGCGCAGTGTCCCCGCGGAGATGGCGGCGGCCTCGTTCGGCGTGATCGACGCGGACCAGGACGGGGTGATCACCTGGGAGGACTTCGTCACCGCGGAACACCACCACGGCTTCGCAGCCCTCTGGTTCGGACCCTAGGGTCAGGCTCAAACAGTGGCGCGGCCTCGCCACCCGCTGCGACAAGACCGCCACCGTCTGCCTCGCCGGACTCCACATCGCCGCCGTCTTCATCGGGTCGGCGAGGTGAATCCGAAGGGAACCGTTTAGTAGCCGAGGTCCTTCTGCTCGGTGATCAGACGGCCGGCGATGCGCAGGTTGCCGTCGGAGTCGAGCACCGCGATGATCTTCTTCGTGGAACCGTGGTGGGTCGTGAAGTAGATCTTGTCCGCCTCCTGCGAGGAGGAGTGGTTCGTGTTCACGGACAGCTCGATGCTCACCGGGGAGCTGATGAGGACGTCCTTCTTCGGCGAGCCCGGGTAGACCTGGTTCTGCCGCAGCTTGACGCGGCCGTGGGTGTCCCCCTCGTCCCAGTCGGACGCCACGCCGAGGTCGATGTCAGCCATGCGATTTCCCCTCCGGTTCCAGTGGGCGAACTCTGCGGCCGGGCGTCACAGGACATCCCGAACCGAGCCCAGAACCTACGCAGTTCCTTCACGCGGCGGCATCGCATCACGGGACTATGACTGATTTTCGCCCCGCTTCGTCGCGAAGTGGCATCAAGGTTCCGGAGCCACCAAAAAAGCCCGAAAAGAGTCGTGACGGCTCCCCGGGATGACATCTAGTGCGAGGGCTCCGGCACCGGCCCGGCAGGGGACGGCGGCACCGGTCGCTGCTCCCCTGGCGGCGCCGACGGCCTCCGGCAGCTGCGTACGCGGTCGCGGAGCCAGGCGTGCGCGGGGTCGGCGTCGTTGCGGGGGTGCCAGGCCATGCCGATGGTGAGCGGCGGGAGGTCCAGCGGGATCTCGAAGGTGTGCAGGCCCAGCGCCTCCGGACAGTGTTCGCCGAAGCCGGCGGGCGTCAGGCAGACGAGGTCCGTGTCCCGGCACAGGAACAGCGCGGCGGCATAACCGGGGACGGCTGCGGCGACGCGGCGGCGGAGGCCGAGTTCGGCGAGGCGGGTGTCGACCGGACCGTGGAACCTGCCCTGCCGGGAGACGCTGATGTGGTCGGCACGGGCGAAGTCACGGGCCGTGACCCGCCGCCCCCCGGCCAGCGGGTGACCCCGGCGGACGGCCGCGACCATCCGGATCTCGGCCAGCGGTTCGACGCGCGTCTCCGGGTCGGTGTGGTCGAGGACGCCGATCTCCAGGTCGACCCCGCCCTCGCGCAGCGCCGGGCCGCCCTCCAGCGTCTCCGGCAGGAACCTCAGGCCGACACCGGGCGCCTGCCCGGCCACGGCGGCGATCAGCGCGGGCGCGAGCCCGGTGAGGATCGGGTCGCTCGCCTGGATGTTGAACTGCCGCGTCAGCGTGGCCGGATCCACCGGGGCGGATTCGGCGAACAGCTCCCGGGCCTGCCGTACGACGGCATGCACGCGGGGGCGCAGTTCCAGGGCGCGCGGGGTCGGCACGAGCCGCCGCCCGGCCCGTACGAGCACGGGATCGCCGAGCGCCCGCCGCAGCCGGCCCAGGGTGCGGCTCATCGCGGGCGGGGTCACGCGCATCCGCTCGGCGGCGCCGGTCACGCTCTCCTCCTCCAGCAGCGCGTCCAGCGCGACCAGCAGGTTCATGTCGAGCGACACCAGGTCCGGCACCTGCCCGTGCGCACGGGCACGGGCACGGGCGCGCTCGGCCGCCGTTCCGTCCTCGGCCATGTGAGCCCCCTCACCTCGGGCCGGCGTCCTGTCCGCGCCGACCAGCCCGATTGATGCTGACGCAACAACACCTTGCCGAGGTTGCACTGGAGTCATCTCTTGCGGCGTCACAGAGTGCTGCACATGCAGAACAACGAGAACACCGAAGACCTGCTGGCCGTGGTGAGCCAGAGCGGACCCCACGTGACCTTCTTCTCCGTCGGCTCGTACCGCGAACTGGGCACGGTCGAGGTGCCCGCCGAGCCCCACGAGCTGTGCTTCGATCCCCGGCGCCGACTGCTCTACTGCTCGATCACGTACCGTTCCGGCTACTACCACGCCAACACCGGGCGCGCCCACGAGATCGCCGTGATCGACCCGGACGCCCGGCGCGTGGTCGACGTCATCGACCTCGCCCCCGACCACGGGCCGCACGGGCTCGTCCTGGATCCCGTACGGGACCTCCTCTACGTCAGCGTCGAGGCGACGGACTCCGCCCAGGGCGCCCTGCTCGCCGTCGATCCCGGCTCCCGGAAGGTGGTGCGCCGGATCTCCGTCGCGGCTCCGGGGCCCCACTGGTTCACCGTCACGCCCGACGGACGGCACGCGTACACGTCCAACAAGGAGGCGCCGTACGTCTCGGTCGTGGACCTGGAGACGGGCCGGCTGCTGGACCGCATCCCGGTGGGCGGGGGTGAGGGGATCGACATCTCGCCCGACGGCCGGTACGTGTTCGTGGCCACCCCGAAGGGCGATTTCGCGCCGCCGGCCGCCGACGCGGGCAACGCGGCGGACGTGGGCGTGGCCGTGATCGACACCGCGACCGGGAGGGTCGTCCGTACGCTGCCGGCCGACGGCATCACCTTCCCGGTGCACACCACCAGTCAGGGCCTGGTGCTCTCCGGCGAACTTCGCATGGCGGCGCGGCCGGACGGCGGGCCTGGCGCCCTCGGCACCCAGACGAACGGCGTCCTCAACGTCCACGGCGCCGGGCTGGAACCGCTGGGCCGGGTCGAGGTGGGCCGCTTCCCGCTGACCGTCACCTCCTCCCCCGACGGCTCGCTGGCCTACGTCGCCAACGTCCTGTCGTCCACGGTCACGGTGGTGCACCTGCCCTCGCTGCGTACGGTCACCACCCTGCCGGTACGGCGTGGCGGGGAGGCGGGGGCGCACGGGCTGGCGTACGTTCCGGCGGCGACCGGCGGGGAACCGAGATGATCACGTTCGGCGTCTTCGCGGCCATATGACCGTACCGTCCGTTCATCCGTCCGGGCGGGCAGCGGCGAAGAGAGGAGACACCGACGTGAAGAGTCGTCGTGCAGTGTTGGCGCTGGGAGCGGGAACGGCGATGGCCGTGACCCTGCCGGCCGTAGGGGCGCAGGCCGCGGGGGCAACAGGGGCTCCCGGGCCGGCTCCCGGGTCGGCAGCGGGACTGCCTGCGGTGGTCCGGCGCTTACGGGAGCTCGAACGGGAGCACGGCGCGCGCCTCGGGGTCTACGCACGGGACCTGGCCACCGGGCGGACCGTGGCGCACCGTGCCGACGAACTCTTCCCGATGTGCTCGGTGTTCAAGACGGTCGCCGTGGCGGCCGTGCTACGGGAACTGGACCGGGACGGGGAATTCCTCGCCAGGCGCGTCTTCTACACCCGCGACGAGGTCACCAAGGCCGACGGGGGCGAGATCACCGAGAAGGAGGAGAACATCGCGCGGGGGCTGACCGTGGCGGAACTGTGCTCCGCGGCGATCTCCCGGAGCGACAACGCGGCCGCGAACCTGCTGCTCCGCGAGCTGGGCGGGCCGTCGGCGGTCACCCGTTTCTGCCGTTCCGTCCTGGGGGACCGTACGACACGGCTGGACCGCTGGGAGCCGGAGCTGAACTCGGCCGAGCCCACGCGGGTGACCGACACCACCAGCCCCCGCGCGATCGGGCGGACGTACGCGCGGCTCGTGCTCGGTGACGTGCTCGCCCCCCGCCACCGGGAGCTGCTGACCGGGTGGATGCTGGCCACCACGACCAGCGGGGAGCGGCTCCGGAAGGGGCTGCCCAAGGAGTGGGCCGTCGCCGACAAGACCGGCGCCGGGTCGTACGGGACGAACAACGACGCCGGTATCGCCTGGCCGCCGGGGCGGCCGCCGCTGGTGCTGTCGGTCTTCACCACGAAGACCGAGCAGGCCGCTCCCCGGGACAACGAGCTGGTGGCGAAGACGGCGGAACTGCTGGCCGAGGCCCTGGGCTGAGCCGGACACCGACGCCGGCACCGACGCTGACGCTGACGCCGGCACCGACGCCGACGCCGACGCCGACGCCGATGCCGACAGCCGACGCCCCCAGGCCGATGCCCGGACCCGCACCCGGTGTCCGGGCATCAGCCGGCCAGGATGAGGGCGGCCGCGGCCGGAGCGCCGTAGATCACGGGGAAGACGATGTGCCCGTACGCCTTCGCCCGCGCCACGGTGATGACCGCACCGGTGAAGTACAGCACCAGCCCGATCCCGGCCAGCATCCCGATCACCGGCACGGCCAGGCCCACCAGCAGGCCGACCGCTCCGGCCGTCTTCGCCGCGCCGAGGAAGTTCCACAGGCCCTTCGGCACCCCGTACGCGGCCAGCGGCTCCACGGTGTACTTCGCCTTGAAGAAGATCGACGCCCCCGAGTACCCCGCCATCAGGGCGGCCAGGACGGTGACGATGACGTAGGCAGTGGACATGGTGCTCGCTCCTCGGTCTCTTCGTTTTCCCCGGGGCCGGTGCGCTGCGCCCCGGCCCGTTCACTGCTCTGAACCGGGGCGAGGGGAAGGTGTGACAGCCCGGGCGAAAATTCTTCGAACTTCGTTCCGAAGGCGGGCAACCCGATCCGGCCGGGAGGTGGTCAAGGGGGCGAAGGGGGTTGCGATGCAAGCCGAGCAAGAAGCTCAGTTCCAGGCGTTCGTGGCAGCGCGCTGGAACCATCTGGTGCGGACCGCGTATCTGCTGACCGGTGATCCGCACGACGCGGAGGACGTGACGCAGTCCGCGCTCGCCAAGGCGTACCGGTCGTGGCGGCGCGTCTCGCGCAGTGACAATCCGGAGGCGTACGTCCGGCGGATGCTGGTGAACTGCAACAGCGACCGGTTCCGCAAGCGCCGGGTCACCGAGCGGCTGACGGCCACCGTGCCGGACACGTCGGTGCGCGACACCGCCGTGCAGTGGGCCGACGAGCGGAACGTCCTGATGGCGGCGCTCGCCCAGCTGCCCGCACGGCAGCGGGCGGTGGTGGTCATGCGGTACTGGGAGGACCTCTCCGAGGCCGAGGTGGCGGACGTCATGGGGTGTTCCGTCGGGACCGTGAAGAGCCAGGCGTCCAAGGCCCTGGCGAAACTGCGGGCCCACCCCGGCCTGGGCGACCGGGCGGACGCCCCCGCCCGGCGGACCGCGGCCGGCGGCCCGGTCATGCGCGGTCCTTCCACCACACTCACGATGGCGGCGAACGAAGGGGTAGTGCTGTGAACGAGCGGTTCGACAACGACCGGCCCGGCTCTTCGGCGGGCGACGACTCCTCCGCCTTCGAACACGGGCTGCGCGGTCTGCTGGCGGAGGACGCGGAGGCAGTACGACCGGCGGCGGTGCCGTATCCGGAGATCGTCCGGCAGGGCCGGCAGCAGCTCCTCCGGCGCCGGCTCGCCGTCGCGGGTGCGGCCCTGGCCGTGCTGGCCGTCGTACCGGCCACGGCCATCGCCCTCAACGCGAACGACGGCGGCGCGTCGCAGGGGACACAGACCGCGTCCGCACCGACGAAGAGCCCCGCTCCCCCGTCGCCGCACCCTTCCAAGCCGACCGGCCCGACCGCTCCGGCCACCCCCGGCCAGCTGGCCGACGGCCTCACCATGACGGACGCGGCCACCGGTCTGGAGCAGTGCCTGGCCTGGGACCGCAAGCACGCCTTGGACAGGCCGGGCGGGGACCTGGGCAAGTCCGGCGACTACCGGATCCTCCTGGCCCAGCGGAGCACCGGCAACGACAACTCCCCGGGCGACGGCCACTACATCGTCGCGGTCAGGGACGCCCCCACGCCCGCCCGGCTGATCTGCAGCATGAAGAACGGCGAGCCGAGCGGCATCAGCACCTCGATCGGCCGGGACGAGCACCCGACGGGGGGAGCGGTCGCCCCGGACATCAACGGCGGCAAGCTGTACCTCCAGCGGCTGAGCGCCGAAGGCCCCTGGAAGCTGCCGTACCGCTGGGGCAGCATCGGCACCGTCGACACACGGGTCGCCCGGGTGACCGCCACGTACGGCAACGCCACCGTCGAGGCGGCCCTGGACCACGGCTGGTACGCGGCGACGGGAGTCCTGAACAGCCCCGTCACCAAGGCCCCCCGCATCAAGGGCTACGACGCCCAGGGCAAGGAGATCTACGACTCCGACCGCGACAACACCTACGACAAGCCCCTCCCCTGACCCCGCACGGCCCGACCGCCCCCGGCGAAACGGCCCCCAGCCCACCCGCCGGGGCGTTACCGCCCCGGGAGCAAGGCACATGTCCCCCGCACGGCCGCCGCATTCTCCTCACCTCCCTGCCTCTACGCTTGATCACTCGGGTTGACGGATCAAGAAGAGCGACGGAACGGGGCGTGTGGTGACCGCGGGGGAAGCGCAGGGCGGGGAGCTGACGGGCAAGGTGCTCGGCGGGCGTTACCGGGTGACGTCCGTACTCGGGCGCGGGGGCATGGGCGTGGTCGCCCGGGCGGTGGACGAGCTCCTGAACCGCGAGGTCGCCGTCAAGGTGCTGCGTGCCTTCACCGACGCCTCCGCGGCCGAACTGGCCGATCTGCGGACCCGGATGCAGCGGGAGGCGCAGGCCGCAGCCCGAATACGGCACGGCGGCGTGGTCACCGTGCACGACGTGACCGAGGAGCAGGGCCTGCCGGTCATCGTCATGGAGCTCGTCGAAGGGCCCTCGCTCGACAAGGTGCTGGCCGAGCGCGGCACCCTGGAGCCGCACGAAGCCGCGGCCATCGGTGCCGCGTTGACGGACGCGCTCGACGCCGCGCACCGGGTCGGCGTACTGCACCGGGACGTCAAGCCGGCGAACGTGCTGATCGAGCGGGGCGGCAGGGTGGTGCTCACCGATTTCGGCATCGCCACCATGGAAGCCTCCGACGATGACCCCATGGCCAGACTGACCCGCAGCGGGGACATCGTCGGCTCGGTCGACTACCTGCCTCCGGAGCGCGCGCAGGGCAGGGAGCCCGGTCCCGCGTCGGACATCTGGTCCCTCGGCATGACGCTCTACGCGGCCGTGGAGGGCACCTCGCCGTTCCGTCGCGATTCCGCGTGGTCCACCCTGTCGGCGATCGTCACCGAGCCGCTGCCGGAGCCCCGCCGGGCGGGAGCGCTCACGCCGGTGCTCCGGGCTCTGATGGCGAAGGAGCCGGAGCACCGACCCACCGCGGAACAGGCGCGCGACATGCTGGAGCGCGTCGCCTCGGGCGCCCCCGCGCCTGTGCCCGCTCCCACGCCCTCCGCCCCCGCGTCCCCCGCGCCCGCCGCCATGCCGGCCCCCGGGTTCGGTCCGCCGACACCGGCCCCCGGGTTCGGTCCCCCGCTGTTCCCCCAACCGACTGCCCAACCGACTGCCCAGCCGACTGCCCAGCCGACTGCCCAGCCGGCCCCGCAGGCGCCCCCGCAGCCTCTGCCGCAGCCCCAGCCTCCGTACGTCGGCCACCCGCAGCCGCAGCCCCACCCGGCAGCTCCGGCGTTCCCGCAGCCCGGCGTGCCCGTCGCGGGCCACGCCCCGCTCTCGGCCCCCTCTCCCGAGACGAGCCGGACGGCAGACCGTCGTATCCGGCGCCGCGGCGGCAGGAGCGCCGTGGTCGCGGCAGCGGCCGCCGCCGTGCTCCTCGCCGCGGGCGGCGGCATCACCTACGCCCTGACGTCCGGGCAGGACGGCCCGACCGACAAGGGCACACAGGCGGCCGCGCCCGGCGTCGGCTCCGCCACGGGCAGCTCCCGGCCGAGCGGGGGCAACAGCCCGGCACCCGCCGGTTCTCCCGGCGCGACCCCGAAGGCATCGGCCTCGAAGAGCCCCGCGAAGAAGCCCGGCGCCGAGGGCGACAAGCCGTCCAAGAGCCCGACGGCCCCGGCCTCCCCGGCGACGAAGACCAGCCCGAGCCCGACGGTGAAGGAGCCCACCCCGGTGTCGACGGCCTGCACCGGCTGGGGCCACTCGAACCGCGCCGACGGCTACGGCCAGCTGGCCGAGACGTCGCACCTCTACACCGGGCCGTACGCGGAATGCCAGTACGTGACCGTGGTCAAGACCGGTGTGAAGCTCTATTACCACTGCTACATCACCAACGCCTACGGCAACAAGTGGGTCTACGCCCGCATCGAGGGGACGAGCACCGAAGGCTGGGCCTCCGGCACCAAGCTCACCAAGGAGAGCGGCTCCCTGCCCCGCTGCTGAGGCCGGTGCGGCAGGCGTGGCTGTCGTACGCCTCTCTCCCCCCGCCGGCCGGGCGGCGGCTCACCTGCGCCAGAAGAGGTGGTGCGTCACCCCGCTCGGGCTGGGGACGACGTCCAGGTGGAAGCGGTCCAGCAGTTCGTCGGGGGAGTCCCACAGGCGCAGTCCGGTTCCGAGTCGCACGGGTGAGACCGCCACGTGCAGGGTGTCGACGAGGTCGGCGTCGAGGAACTCGCGGACGGTGGTGACCCCGCCTCCCAGGCGTACGTCCTTGCCCCGCGCCGCCTCCCGCGCCAGCCCCAGGACCGTCGCCGGGTCGCCCTCGACGAAGTGGAACGTCGTGTCCGAGAGCGAGAACGACGGCCGCGCGTGGTGGGTCATCACGAACACCGGGGTGTGGAACGGCGGCTCGTCACCCCACCACCCGCGCCACTCGTGGTCCTTCCAGGGACCCCGCTGGGGCCCGAACTTGTTGCGGCCCATGATCTCGGCGCCGATGTTGTGTGTGAAGTCGCGCGTGAAGTAGTCGTCGAGGCCCCGGCTGCCCCCGGGTTCGGTGCGGTTGGGCCAGCTCGCCGTGGCTCCCGCCCAGGCGAACAGCTTCCCGGGGTCGACGTGCCCGAAGGGGTGCTCGAGGCTCTGGTCCTCACCGGCGCCGATGCCGTCGCTCGAAACGTTGAAGTTCTGGACTCTCAGCAGCTGGGCCACGTGTTCCTCATCCTCCTGTGCCGTCGGAGCCGACTGGAGCCGGCGGAAGCCGACGGGAGCCATGGTGGAACCGTCCGGGCCGGAAAAGGCCCGTCGCCGCGTTCGTGTCCCGCCCGCGTCCGCGTCCGCCACGAGAACGGCCCAGCGCCGAGCCACCCAGCGCCGAACCACTCGACGCCGAACCACTCGACACCGAACCACTCAGCGCCGAGCCACCCAGCGCGGCGTCCAGGTGCCGGCGGCGTCGAGGCCGGCCGGTGCGGCCGCGAGGTGGGCGCGGAGGGTGGCCAGCGCCGGTTGGGGGTTGTCGCGGTGCCAGAGGAGCGAGTGCGGGTAGACGGGCGTCGGGTCGGTCACCGGGATCCGGCGCAGGCCGTGGCCGGCGGGCCAGACCAGGCGGGTCTGCTCGCCCATGAAGGTCGCCAGGGCCGGGGTGTCGGCGATGGTGTCCAGGAGTGCGTCGGAGCCGAAGTTGGGCCCGGTGGCCTCGATGGTGAGGCCGAATTCGGCGACGAGGTCGTCGTAGTAGGCGGCCCATTCGGTACCCGGGACGAGGCCGGGCATCCAGATCCGGTGCCCGGCGAGCTCGGCGAGGGGCACCGAACGGGCGCCCGCCAGCGCGTGGGCGGGGCCGGTGAGCAGCTGGAGCGGCTCGTCGAGCACCCGTACGGACTCGATGTCCTCGGGCAGCGCCCGGCCGGGCGCGCCGGGCGCACCGACGGCGCGGAAGGACGCGTCGATCGCACCGGACCGGAGGGCGGCCACGGCCCCCTCGATGTCGAACAGCATCACCACGTCGAGGGCGGTCTCGGGGTGGGCCCGGTGGAAGCCGCGCATCAGGCCCGACGGCGCGACGCGCGAGGCGATCACGTCGACGCGCAGCGGACGGCGGCCGGGGCGTACGGACGCCACCGCGCGCTCGGCGACGCGCAGCAGGTCGCGCGCGTGGGGCAGGAACGCCTGCCCGTCGATGGTGAGCTCGGCACCGCGCGGGGTGCGGGTGAAGAGCCGTACGCCGAGGTCGCGCTCCAGCGCGGCGATGCGCTTGGAGACGGCCTGCTGGGTGACCGCGAGCTCCACGGCGGCCTCCTGGAACCGCCCCGCATCGGCGGCGGTGACGAAGGTCCGCACGGCTTCGAGATCCATGCCACCACCCTAGACCCACAACCACTGGTTGTGGCCGGTGCGCCCACCGGTTGTTTGCGCCGAGGCCTCCCGGCTCGCTTTGATGCCTCCGATCGCGAATCGGTTGTGCGGGTGAGAGTGGCGGGGGGCATGGGGCATGGGCATGGGGCGGCCGTTCGCTTGGCTGTGGGCCGCGTACGGGACCAGCGCGCTCGGCACGTGGCTCGCCTTCGGCGCCTTCCCGCTGATCGCCGTCCGGGTGCTGCACGCCGGACCGGCCGAGGTCGCCGCGCTCGCCTCGGTGGGGGCCGCGGTGGGCGCGCTCGTGGCGGTGCCGCTCGGCCCGTGGGTGGAGTTCCGCCGCAAGCGGCCGGTGCTCATCGCGATGGACCTGGTGCGGTGCGCGGCGCTGCTGACGGTCCCCGCCGCGTTCGTGCTCGGCGCGCTCACCTTCCTCCAGCTGCTGCTGGTCTCGGTCGTCGTCGCGGCGGCCGACATCACCTTCCGCGCGGCTTCCGGGGCGTACCTGAAGACGTTGCTGCCGGCCGAGGACCTGCTGCTGGCCAACGCCAGGTTGGAGTCCACGGCCTGGACGACCACGATCATCGGACCGCCGCTGGGCGGCGCCGCGATCGGGCTGCTCGGCCCGGTGGCGACGGTCCTGGCCGACGCCGTCAGCCACGCCCTCTCGGCCGCGGGCATCCGCGCGATGGGCGGGCGCGGCGAGGAAGCGGAACCGGAGCGCCGGGAGGGCGCACGCATACGGCCCCGGGACCTGCCGGACGGCTGGCGGTACGTCCTCGCCGACCGGACGCTCCGTGCGCTGTTCTTCAACACCACCCTGTTCAACGGCCTGGTGATGGCCTCGACCCCGCTCCTGACCGTCCTGATGCTCGGTGGTCTCGGGTTCACGCCGTGGCAGTACGGCCTCGCCTTCGCCCTGCCCTCGATCGGCGGGCTGATCGGTTCACGGTTGGCCCGGCCCCTCGTCACCCGGTTCGGGCAGCACCGGGTCCTGGTCACCGCCGGAACGCTGCGCGCCCTGTGGCCCGTCGGCCTGGCCTTCGTGGGGCCGGGCACCGGAGGGCTGCTGCTGGTGATGGGCGTCGAGTTCGGGCTCATCCTCTGCTGCGCGGTCTTCAACCCGGTCCACGCCACCTGCCGCCTCGAACGCACCGCCACCGACCGGACCGTCCGCACCCTGACGGCCTGGGCGGTGTCGACCAGGGCCGCGACCGCGCTCCTGACGGCCGTCTGGGGCGTACTGGGCACCCTGCTCGGCGCCCGCACGGCCCTCGGCCTGGCCGGGGTCCTCCTCCTCGCGACCCCCCTCCTGCTCCCCCGCCGCGCGGCGCCGCCCCCTCCCGGCCACGGTCCACGGCAGCCGGATGACAGGCTGGTCCGCAAAGACCACGGGAGGGGACCCGCATGAGCGGAACAGAGGAAGTGGCCGTCGTCCGGCTCGACGGGCCGGCAGCAGCAGCCGACGAGGAAGCGTTCCGGCTCGTCTACGCCGAGGTGTTCGCCGGGCCGCCCTACTTCGAGACCGAGGAGACCGTCGCGGCCGCCTTCCGCCGCTTCGGCACGCAGACCCGCAGGCCCACCTTCCTCGCCGCCCTCGCCCGCGGCGAGGACGGTGAGCCGGTCGGCATGACGTACGGGTTCCGCCTGGACGCCCACACCGACTGGTGGGACCGGCTGACCACGCCGGTGCCGGCGGACATGCGCCGCGAGGACGGCCACCGGACGTTCGGCCTGATGGAACTCGCCGTACGCGCCCCCTGGCGCGGCCGCGGCATCGCCCGCCGACTCCACACCACCCTGCTCGCCGGAACCGACGCCGAGCGGGTCCTGCTCAACGTCCACCCGGAGAACGGGGCCGCCGTGACCGCGTACCGCTCCTGGGGCTACCGGAAGATCGGCGACGCCCGCCCGTGGGACGAGGCCGACCTCCACGACGTCATGTTGCTGCGGACGCCCTGATCAGTTCCCCGCGGGGCGGATGAGGACCTCGCTGCCGATCGGGGTGAAGCCGACGGCCAGGAAGGCGCGCAGGGAGCGGGAGTTCCCCGGCGAAACGGCGGCGAAGACCGGTTCGCCCTCGGGGACCAGAGTCAGGGCGTCCAGCAGCAGGGACCGCCCGACGCCGCGGCCGGCCTTCTGGCCGGCGGCCTCGTCGAGGGCGATGCCTATCTCGTGACGCCCGGCGAGCCCGCGCCCGACCGTCACGAAACCGCGCTCGTCGCCGTGCACCCGTACGCCGGCCCGCATGGCGCGGGCGTGCCGGACCCGGGGGTGGTCATCGACATCGTCGCGTTCGCCCAGTACGGGAGCCGCGCCCGGTCGGCCGGAGCCCCGCGCCACGAGGCTGGCGTCGGTGACCCCGACCCAGCCGCCGGGCCCGGCGAGATGCAGCAGGAACGCGGGGGCGTGTGCGAGGCCGAACCCGTCGGGACCCTGGGCGAGCACCTCTTCGGCGGGCAGGCGGGTGGCCACGAAGGCGTGCCCGGTGAAGGCGAAGGAACACTCCAGCCCGCCGTCGAAGGGTGGCAGGACGGTCACGCCGCCGTCGATCTCGGGAAAGCGTCCGTCGGCGGCGTCGAGAAGATGGCCGAGCAGGGGATGCCGCGGCTCCGTGTTGATCGTCATACGCGGACCCTAAACCCCTTCGCCCCACGGCCTCATCGAGCGATTCACCACGTGAACATCAGCCGGCGCCCAACCCGACCGAGGCACGGATCCGCATCGGCCCCTCCCCCCGCCGCGAGAGCAGCACGACCTCCTCGACCCGCGCCGACACGCTCCCCAGCCGGGCGGCACATTCCGCGGCCAGGCCATGCGGATCCCGAACGGTCCGCCCGAGGGACAGGTGCGGCGTGAACCGCCCCGCACACCGCGGGAAAGGCGCCACCAGCGCACCCTGCAGCCCCACCCAGGGCGCCGGCCCGTCCGCCGCGGGGTCCAGCCACACGGTGGAGTACGCCCGGTGCCGGAAACTGCGCACCCCACCCAGCCGGACGTCGAACGGCGCACACCCGGCGGCAGCCTCCGCAAGCAGCGGCAGCGCCCGCTCGAAGTCCTCCTCGGGCACGAACCCGAACACCAGGTTCACATGCGGCGGCCACCGCCGGACCTGCGGGTCGTACACCTCGCGAATGCTCTGGATGGCGGGCCACAGCCCGGCCGGCGGCACCCAGGCCACCGCCGTCCGCCGCGTGGGCGCAACGTCCGGACACCCCGCAACGCCCACCCGGACATCCACCACACCCCCATCATGCGCCCCACCCCCTGATCGCTTCGAACCTCCCGTCCCCCAACCCGTGCAACCCGACACGAGCTCCCGCCCGAAGGAGGCACGAACATGTCCACGTTCCGGACGTTCCGCATGGCCGACACCACCTCCGACCACCAGCGACAGCTGGGCCGGGCAATGATCGACGCGTGGCAGCACGACGGCATCCTCCAGGTGGAACGCGACGCCGTCCTCCAGGAACGCACCGAACACGCACTGCACGCGGCCCGCACGTTCTTCAGCCGCCCCCTCGCCCACAAGACGACGTGCGTGAACGACCTCTCCTACAGCGGGTACATCGAGTCCGGCGAGGAGCTCACCGCCGGCCTGCGCGACCAGCCGGAGATCTTCACCATCACCCCGGACCTACCCCGCCACCACCCCCGCGTACGGGCAGCCCTGCCGTGCCACGGCCCGGTCCCCTGGCCGGACGAGTCCTTCCGGACAGCGATGCAGGCGTACCTCGAAGCGGTCGGAACCCTGGGCGAACAGATCCTCCGGCTCATCGCCCTCGGACTGGACCTGGAGCCGGATCACCTGACCCGGTACACCCGGGAGGGCTGGCACCACATGCGCGTCCTGCGCTTCCCGGCCCGCACCACCACCGTCGAACGCGGCATCGGCTCCCACACCGACTACGGCCTGCTGGTCATCGCGGCCCAGGACGAAGTCGGCGGCCTCTACGTACGGCCACCGCTGGAAGGCGAGCACCGCCCCCGCAACTGGCGCCCCGGCGAAAGCTCGGCCGGCCTGGCCGAACACGAACCGGGCTGGCGCTACGTGACCCCCGTACCCGGGGTGGTCACGGTCTTCCCGGGCGACATCCTCCAGTTCCTGACCAACGGCACCCTGCTCTCGACACCCCACAAGGTGCGCCTGGCAGACCGCGAACGCTTCACCCTCGCCTACTTCCACGAGCCGTCCTTCGACGCCCGGGTGCAGCCCCTGACACCCGACGCCAACGAGTCCCTCCACTACGGACGGCACTTCACCGACATGTTCATGCGCTGCTACCCGGACCGCGCAACAACCCGCCGCATCACCACCGAAGGCCGCCTGTCCCACCTCCCCCCACCCACCACCCAAACCTGACCGGCCATTCCCCACCCACTCACCCGATCACGAACGGCAGCCTCCCGGCCAACTCCCCCAGTCCGGCCCGCTCCACCGCACTCGGCACACGCCGCCCGGTACCGACGAGCAGTGCATCCCGATCGGAGAAGGAAGCCGGAAAACGAACCCCGGTGATCCCCTCCAGCATCTCCCTCGACCGCCCGAGCGCCTCCGCCGACGGCCCCGGCACGTGCGGCAGACGGGCGACCAGATCAAGATGGTGCAGCGTCCACTCCAGGACGTAGGCGGAAAGATAATCGCCCGCACGCAGCACTTCCCCACGCGTGCCGACCCGCAGCTCCGGATCGACGAGCCCGGCCGCGCGCCCCGCAGCGGCCCCGACGTCGTCCAGGTGGAACTTGAGCAGCCCCGGTTCCCCGTACGCAGCAGCCATCCGCACGGTCAGCGCATCGAGCGGATCCTCACCCGTCGGCACCGCCCCGCCGACCTCCCAGTACGTCACCGCGTCACGCGTGGGTTCCCCCGCTTCCGGAGTCACCAGGGTGATCAGCACATCCTGGGCGTCGATCACCAGATGGCACACCAGATCCCGTACGAGCCACCCCCGGCACCCCGACGGCCGCCCGAAATCCTCATCCGCAAGCCCCGCCACCGACGCACGCAACGCAGTCCACGACCGCAAGAAGAGTTCCGTATCCACCCGACGAACCTACAAGTCGGGCCAACGCCAGAGCAGCAGGACCGAAGGTCCCTCCATTCCGTTCCGGGGGGCCGGCCCAACCCCTACGCCCGCCCCCGCACCCCCGCCGGCCGTCGGCGCGACACCGCCACACCCGCCAGGCAGATGGCGCCGCCGAGCAGGGTGAGCCGGCCCGGGACCTCCCCGAGGGTGGTCCACGCAATGAGCACCACCACCGCCGGCACCGCGTACGTCGTCGCGCCCATCTTCCCCGCGGTGGTGCGCGACAGCGCGTACGACCAGGTGGTGAAGGCCAGCGCGGTGGGCCCCAGGCCCAGGTAGACCATGTTCAGGACGGCCGAGGCCGGCGCCTCGGGCAACTCCGAAACCAACTGTCCGGCGAAGGGCAGGGTGAACGCCGTACCCACGAAGCAGCCGTACGTGGTCACCTGCAGCGGTGTCCCGTGCCGCAGCGCCGGCTTCTGCGAGACCACCCCGGCGCCGTAGGCGAGTGCGGCGAGCAGACAGAGCAGCACACCCGCCACCGAGGACGATCCGCCCTCGGACGTCGACATCCCCACCACGGCCGCGCCGACGAACGACACGCCCATGCCCGCCATCAAACCCGGCGGGAAGCCCTCCTTGAGCAGCCAGCCGCTCAACAGCGCGATCACGATGGGGCCGATGTTCACGACCATGGCCGCGGTGCCCGCGTCCACCTGCTGCTCGCCCCAGTTCAGGACGACCATGTACAGCCCGAACCAGAGCACGCCGGAGGCCAGGATGCCCGGCCAGGCCGCGCGCGGCGGCACCGGCACCCGCTTGATCAGCAGTACGACGCCAAGGGCGATCGAGGCGGTGAGGAGCCGTCCGAGGGCGAGCGCGCCCGGGTGGAAGTGGTCCGCGGCGGACCGGATGGACACGAACGCGGACGCCCACATCACCACGGTGACGGCGGCCGCCGCCAGGGCCCGCCGGTCGGCACCGAATCCTTCGGCAGAGCCGGCTCCCGCACCGGCCCCCGCGCCGGCCCCCGCGCCGCCACCCCCGCCCGCAGCCTTCATCTCCGAGGAACCGCTCACCGCTGTACGTCGCTGTCGAGCGCGCGGCTCAGCGTGAACCAGGGCACCGTGTCACCCGGCTCAAGGAGGTACTCCTCGACCACCGTGAAACCGTGGGCATCCGCGAAACGCAGCCCCTCCGGGTTCGAACCGAGCACCACGGTCTCCACGGTCGTGGCCCCGAGCTCGCGGGCCTTGGCCATGTTGCTCTCGTGCAGGAGCGCGCCGAGCCCGCGGCCGCGGTACTCCGGGAGCACCCGGGCGATCACCGTGGCGACCGTCGGGTCGTCGGTGGGCGGGCGAACAGTGGAGCAGCCGACGAGGACGTCGCCGAGGTAGGCGACCTCCAGGTGGTTGCGCCCGGAGCGTTCCCGTACGGCGTCCAGCGGGAGCGGGTCCGCCGGGATGATCAGGTTGTGGACGTGCTGCCAGTCCTGGAGAAGGGTCTCGGCTTCGCCGTGAACCCGTTCAAAACGCAGTTGATGCAGTTCATTACGGAGATCAGTCACGGAAGAAGAACACCCAACCGACCTCCGCACTGTCAATCAATTTGGACGCCCACCGGGCAGGGCGGCGCAGAAGCAGAAGCAGAGGCAGAGGCAGAGGCAGAGGCAGAGGCAGACCAAGACGACGCCAGAGCCGCACACGCCTCCGGCGTCGCAACGGCCGGCAGCAGGTAGCGCCACATCACGGCGATCCGGGCGGGCAGGTCCGCGTGCTGCTCGGAGATCCGGCACATGACCTGCGTCCCCGTGTACGCAGCCATCAGCACCCGCGCGAACTCCACCTCGTCGACGTCCGGCAGCAGCTGCCCCATCTCGCGCGCGACGGTGAGCTCCTGCACGAACCGGTCGATCCACCACTCGTAGATCGTGAACTCGCGCAGCCCGGACTCCCCCTGCTCCACCGCGAGCTTGACCCCGGCCCGGAGCAGCACGTTGACCTGCATCTCCTCGGCGAGGTAGCGGGTCATGTCGAGCAGGTGCCCGAGGCCGCCCGGCCCGGGCGGGAACCGCAGGTCGCCCGCGTGCTCCAGGATGACCGCGCGGGCGAGGCCCTCCTTGGACTGGAAATGGAAGTACACGGCGCCCGCCGTGACCCCGGCCCGTTCACGGATCTTGTTGATGCTGGCGCCACAGAAGCCGTTCTCGTCGAACACCTCGGCCGCGGCCCGCAGGAGCACTTGCCGGGTGCGTCGCGCCCTGTCCTGCTTCGGTTCTGCCATGAGACGTTTCCCCCGCCTATTCGGCAAGACAAATAAAAAGAGAGTGTCCTTTATGTTAAACAGCGCGATCATCCGCTACCAGCAATATGCTGATTCATCGTCAGACCTTTACCAGATCCAACGAAGGCCGGCGCCAAGCCCAGCCCCAGGCCCACCCAGCCCAGCCTCAGCCCCCCGCAAGCTTCCTGAAGTACGTCCAGCTCGTCTCGTTGGGCTCGCTCCACGCCTCCGGCGCGTGCGCGAACTCCGGGTGGTGCCCCGCGATGTACGCCCGGGTCCGCTCGGGTACGTCGGCGTACGAGGGCAGCTTGCGCCCGCGGCAGTGGAACACGAGCCCTCCGGGCCGCTGCCCCTGCTCCATCCACGGCAACCAGGGGGACATCCGGACCCAGGACACGTCGGCCGGCACACCGGCCTCGTCGGTGGTGAGGACATCGGCAGGCGCGAAGAACTGGAACAACTCCAGGGCCCGGTACGTGTCGTCCGCGGAATGCGCGGGGAAGTCCGCGACCGGAAGCGGCGACGGATAGGAAAGGGGAATCTCCACGCTGAAGCAGACCCGATCCCCGAGGTCGGTCACGGGGACGGGGAAAGGCCGCAGCCGCAGGTTCGCCGGGTCGTTCCAGATGTGCACGACCTCGTGGCCCTGCCACGTCTCAAGGATCTCCCGGGTGCCGGGATCCAGATAGAAGGCCGCCTCCCGGGAGAGCAACTGAAAGCCACCACCATCACCCTCCGACACCTCCACCAGCCGGGCCACGTTGACCCCTTCGAATCCGAAGATCCGCTGGTAGGGCTCCCCCGGCCCCCAGGAGTAGACGTCGCCGGTCCAGTGATAGGTGACCTCCCTCCCGTCAAGGGAGGCGCGGGCCCGGGCGAAGGCCCGAAGCAGTTCGGCGGGGGTGCGCGCAGGAGTGTGGGACGACGTGGGTGAAGGCGTGGAAGCACTCATGGTGCCAACTGTGGAAAACGCCATACGCCTTCCGCAAGGTCGTGTGTGAGAGTGTCCGAATGACCATCCGTTACCCGCGCCCCCTGCGCCCAGGTGACCGTATCGGTGTCACCTCCCCCTCCAGCGGAGTTGCCGAGTCCCTCCGCGGCCGCCTCGACTTCGCCGTCAAGACGGTCGAGGCGCGCGGCTACGAGGTCGAGATCGGCCGGTGCATGGACGGCGACGCCGGCCACGTCAGCGCGTCCGCCGCCGAGCGGGCCGACGAGCTGATGCGGATGCTGACCGACCCCTCCATCCGCGCCGTGGTCCCCCCGTGGGGCGGCGAGACCGCGATCGACCTGCTGCCGCTGCTGGACTGGGACCGGCTGCGGGACGCGGAGCCGACCTGGGTGGTCGGGTACTCGGACATGTCGACGCTGATGACTCCGCTCACCCTGCTGACCGGCTGGGCGACGGTACATGGCAACAACCTCATGGACACCCCGTACCGAACCCCCGACGGACTGGCCTCCTGGCTCGATCTGGTGGCGCTGGAGCCGGGCAGCCGTGTCACGCAGGTCCCGCCGGGCCGGCACCGGAGCACCGGCTGGGACGACTGGGCCGCCTTCCCCGGCATCACCGACCTGAGCCTGGACACGGCCGCCCCCTGGCGCCGCCTCGACACCACCGGCGACGTCGTGGCCGAAGGCCGCCTCATAGGCGGCTGCATCGAAACGCTGTGCAACGTCACGGGCTCCCCCTACGCCGACATGACCGCCTTCGCCCGCCGCCACGCCCCCGAGGGCCTGATCGTGTACGTCGAAGCGTGCGAGGACAGCGCCCTGCGCATCTGCCGCGACCTCCACGGCATGCGCCTGGCCGGCTTCTTCGACACCGCCAACGCCGTGCTCGTGGGCCGCACCCCGGCCCCCGACTCCCCCTCCCTCACCCAGGACGAGGCCGTCATGGACGCCCTGGGCGGGCTCGGCGTACCGATCATCGCGGACGTCGAGTGCGGGCACGTGGCCCCGTACCTCCCGATCGTGAACGGAGCCCTGGGCCGGGTGGTCCACACCCCCGAGCGCAGCGAACTGACCCAGACCCTGGCCTGAGCCACGGCCCGATCCTCACCCTGCACTTGAGCTTGAGCCTGATCCAAAACTCGGACCCGGGGCCACGCCCGCCGCCACGGCTACGGCCACGGGCCCGCCGGCTCACCCTCCCCCGAGCAGCAGCTTCTTCTGCGGCTTCCCCATGGCGTTGCGGGGCAGCTCGGCCAGGAAGCGGACCTCGCGCGGCCGCTTGTGCACGGCCAGCCGGTCGGCGACGAAGTCGGTGAGCTCGTTCCCGGTGACGCCCTCCGCCACGACGAACGCCACGATCCGCTGCCCGAGGTCGGCATCGGGCACGCCGACCACCGCGGCCTCCCGCACCCGCGGGTGGTCCAGCAGGGCGTTCTCGACCTCGCCCGCTCCGATCCGGTAGCCGCCGGACTTGATGAGGTCGACGGACGCACGGCCGACGATCCGGTGGACCCCGTCCTCGGGGTCGATGGCCGCGATGTCCCCCGTACGGAACCAGCCGTCGGCGGTGTACGCGGCCGCCGTGGCCTCCGGGTTGTTCAGATAGCCGGCGAACAGGGTCGGCCCGGTCAGCTGGAGCTCGCCGATCTCGGCCCCGTCCCCGCCGCCTGCTCCGGCCCCGGATCCCAATCCCGCCCCCGCCCCCGCCCCCGCCTCGACGACGATGCGCGTACGGATCCCCGGCAGCGGCGTGCCCACGGTGCCGGGGCGGGGCACGGTGCCCGCCCGGCCGCTGACCGTGATCAGCGTCTCCGTCATGCCGTACCGCTCCACCGGCCGGTGTCCGGTGAGCCCTTCGAGGGCCCGGGAGACGGGCGCGGGCAGCGCGGCGCTGCCGGAGACGAGCAGCCGGGCGGACCTGAGTGCGGCTGCCTCGCCCGGGTCCGCGGCGATCCGCGACCAGACGGTCGGCACCCCGAAGTAGAGGCTTCCGCCGGCAGCGGCGTACGCCTCGGGGGTCGGACGCCCGGTGTGGACGAGGCGGCTGCCGGTGCGGAGCGCGCCGAGCACACCGAGCACGAGCCCGTGCACGTGGAACAGCGGCAGTCCGTGCACGAGGGTGTCCTCGGCGGTCCACTGCCAGGCGGTGGCGAGGGCGTCGAGGTCGGCGGCGATGGCGGCGGCGGTGAGCACCACGCCCTTGGGCGGGCCGGTGGTGCCGGAGGTATAGAGGATCAGCGCCGGCGCAGCGCCGGGCTCCGGGGACGAGGGCACGGACGCCCCGGCGAGGCGGACGGGGGCAGCCGACCGCCGCGACCAGTCCACGGCGATCTCGACCGCACCCGAGTCCCGCAGGATGTGGTCGCGTTCGGCGGTACCGGCATCCGGCGGCACCGGTACGACGGGCACCCCGGCGAGCAGTCCCCCGACCACCGCGGCGACGGTCTCCAGGGAGGCGGTCGCGTTCACGGCAACGGCCGGCGCGCCCGCGATGTCGGCGGCCACGGCACCCGCGGCGCCGAGCAGGTCCTCGTACGAAGCGGGCCGGCCCGCCACGCGCAGGGCGTCGGGTCGGTCGCCGAAGGTCCCATCGAGCGCGGTGAGCAGGTCCCCGAGCACGGCAACTCCCCTGTGATCACTGCCTGGACATGACCGGACACGATCAGCCTACGCCGCCGCACGGACCGACTCGTTGCATGCACCGCCCCGCCGCCGACACTCCCGACACGGGGAGCAGCGGCTTACGATCACCCCATGTGGAAGAAGGACACCGGCACGTGGTCGCCAGGCACGACGGCGACAGGTATGACAGGTGCGACAGGTATGACAGGTGCGACAGGTTCACGTTCGTACCTGTCCCTCTGGTCCCGGGACTCCGTCCTGTCGATCGGCTCGGTGGGTTCCGTGCTGTCGATCGGGTCCGTCGGGTCGGTGCTGTCCGTGGGTTCGGTCGGCAGCACCCTGTCGTTCGGTTCGATGGGGTCGGCGCTGTCCGCCCTCTCGGCCGGCTCCTGGCTGAGCCTGGGTTCCGTACTGTCGGCCCAGTCCCGCTGGTCGGTCCTGTCCTGGCGGTCGGACCGGGCCTTCATGGCCGCCGGTGTGACGGCGGCCGCGGCCATCGCGCTCGCGGCCACCATCACGACCTCTGACCGCCGCCGGCCGTAAGGCGTAAGCCATCGGCCCGCGGCGGTCAGCAGTCAGCGGTCACCACTGAGCGGTCGGCAATCATCACTCACCACTCAGCGGTCACCAGTCAGCAATCAACCCACAACACAGGCGGGGTCAGATCAGCCCCTGCACCAGCATCGCGTCGGCGACCCGCTCGAAGCCGGCGATGTTGGCTCCGGTGACGTAGTCACCGGGCGCCCCGTACCGCTCCGCCGTCTCGTACGACACCGCGTGGATCGAGCGCATGATCTCGGCCAGCTCCTCCTCGACCCGCGCCGGGGTCCAGGCCGAACGGGACGCGTTCTGCGCCATCTCCAGCGCGCTGACGGCGACGCCGCCCGCGTTCGCGGCCTTGCCCGGGCCGAACGCGACGCCGGCCTCCTGGAACAGCCGGACCGCCTCGGGGGTGGTGGGCATGTTGGCGCCCTCCGACACCGCCTTGACCCCGTTGCGGATGAGCGTACGGGCGGCCTCCTCGCCGAGTTCGTTCTGCGTGGCGGAGGGGAAAGCGACGTCCGCGGCGACGTCCCACACGCTGCCGCCCGCGACGTACTTGGCGGACGGGCCGCGGCGGGCGGCGTACTCGGACACCCGGCCGCGCTCGACCTCCTTGATCTGGCGGAGCAGCGCGAGGTCGATGCCCTTCTCGTCGACCACGTAGCCCTGCGAGTCGGAGGCGGTGACCGGGTTGGCACCGAGCTGCTGCAGCTTCTCGATCGTGTAGATCGCGACGTTGCCGGAGCCGGACACGACGGCCGTCTGACCGCTCAGGCCCAGGCCGCGCACGGCGAGCATCTCGGCGGCGAACAGCACGCTGCCGTAGCCGGTGGCCTCGGGACGGATCGCGGAACCGCCCCAGCCCTGGCCCTTGCCGGTGAGGACGCCGGCCTCCCAGCGGTTGGTGATGCGGCGGTACTGGCCGAAGAGGTAGCCGATCTCACGGCCGCCGACGCCGATGTCGCCGGCGGGGACGTCGGTGTGCTCGCCGATGTGCCGGTACAGCTCGGTCATGAAGGACTGGCAGAAGCGCATGACCTCGGCGTCCGACTTGCCGTGCGGGTCGAAGTCGCTGCCGCCCTTGCCGCCGCCGATGCCGAGGCCGGTGAGGGCGTTCTTGAAGATCTGCTCGAAGCCGAGGAACTTCACCACGCCGATGTCCACGGACGGGTGGAAGCGCAGGCCGCCCTTGTACGGGCCGAGCGCGCTGTTGAACTCCACGCGGTAGCCGCGGTTGACGTGGATCCGGCCGTGGTCGTCCTGCCAGGGCACGCGGAACAGGATCTGCCGCTCGGGCTCGACGATGCGCTCGAGGAGGCCGAGGGAGGGGTCGGCGAGCTCGGGGCGCACGGCGAAGACGGGAGCGAGGCTGTCGAGGACTTCCCGTACGGCCTGGTGGAACTCGGGCTGGGCGGGGTTGCGGCGCTCGGTGTCGGCGCGCAGCGCGTCGAGCCGGGCCTGCGGGTCCTTCGTGTCCTTCAAGGCGGTCCTTCCCAGAGGTGTTGATCCGGTACGTCCCACACACGTACACACGTACACACGCGCGACTCACGCGCACACGTACGCAACGTCCGCACACACGTGCGCAAGTACGCAGGTATGTACGTACGCACACGCTTGCGCGTGCGCGTAGGCACATACACAGCACACGCACGTACACGTCGCGCGCGTTCATCACAAACGTTCGACGCGGAGGTTATCGCGCCAGGGGAACCCAACGGACCGCTGTCCGATGGCATTTCACTGCCACGCATTGGCAGCATCCTGCCAAACCCCGGTGGATTGCCGGTGACGGAACAGGGAAGATCCGGCGCCGCCCCGCCTCCGTCCGGTCACGCTCACTGCACGATTGTGCCGTTACGGCTGTGACAAAGGGGGCGTTCGAATAAGATCGCCGCGCTCTCGGCACCGCCTCACCTCCTGGCCGACAATCGACGGTCGGAGGCCCACGGCCAGCGGCCCACGGCCGGCGACCGGCAGCGGGCAGCCCGCGGTCCATCAGCCCGCGGTCATCAGACTCATCAGGGGGACTCGGATGGAAACGGCAAGACTCGCACTGCTCATCGCCGCGACGATCACCACCGGCTGGATGAGCGGCCTGTTCTACGGCTTCTCGGTCTCCGTCATGCCCGGTCTGGCGCGCGCCGCCGACCGCACGGTGATCGAAACCATGCAGCGCATCAACGTGGCCATCCTCAACGGCTGGTTCCTGCTCGGCTACCTGGGCGCGCTCGTCTTCACGGGCATCGCCCTGGGCCTGTCGGTCCCCTCCGACGGCCGGCCCGCTCTCGTCCCGCTGATCGGCGCGTTCGTCACGTACGCCGCCGCCATGATCCTCACCGCCCGGGTGAACATCCCGCTGAACAACGCCCTGGAAGCGGCAGGGGCGCCGGACCGCATGTCCGACGCCACCGCCACGACCGTCCGCCAGTCCTTCGAACGCCCCTGGGTCCGCGCCAACGCCTGGCGCGCGGTCCTCTGCACGGCGTCCCTGGGCTTCCTGGCGTGGGCGCTGCTGGAATCCTGCTGACCCCGGCAGCAACCCTCACCCAAACGAACCGGTCGCTGTCACCGCCGCCCGAGGAGCATGCAGGCCCGGACAAGGCACCCCAGGGCGGCGGTGCACAGCACGGTCCGGAGGATGTTCGTCGTCACCCAGGTGGACTTGAACCGCTCCACGACGGAGAAGTCGGTCACCTTCGCCGCGTTCCCGAGGTCGGCCAGCTCGTTGTTGAGCGGAATGTTCACGGCGAACGTGATGACCAGCGCCACCAGATAGGCCAGGGCAGCCACACCGACCCACACCGCGGTCGCCCGCCTGCCCTTCCGGAACTCAAGAACAGCAGCCACCACCGGCAGCACCAGCGCAAGCAGGAACACGAGCACGAACAGCCCGTTCCCGTCGATGGCCGCGTTGAACTCCTGCATGGCAGCCACGTACGTCCGGTCGTCGGTCTTCGCCAGCCCCGGCATCACCGAGATGTCGTAGGCGAAGAACAACCCGGCCATCAACCCCACGAACACGGTCGACACCCCGACCAACCACCCGACGACCTTCCCGCCCCCACCACTCCCGAACGCCGCATCGGCACCCCTGGACGCCACACCAAACTCAGACACCACAACTCCCCCATCCCAGTCCAGATCCTCTGGGGCCACTCAGCCCCCCTGAGTTCCTGCCGCCTGGGGATGCTGACATCTCCCGGCCCGTCCCAGCAGCCCTCGTCGGCAAAAACTTGGGGAAAAACAGGCTTCCAGAGCACCGCACGGAGCATCTACCGCAGCAGCGCGACACGGACCGCCCCCGGGAATCCCCGGGGGCCGACCCACCGGGACCGCGCCCGGGACAGCTCCCGGCACCACTCCTCGCGGCAGTCCCGGCAGACACCGCCTTCCGGTGGTTCACCGACCCCGGGACGCTCGCACGCCGAACAGCACCAGCGAACGTCGTAGACGGCTCTGCCCCGGCTGCGGAACACCAGCGGCGTGCCGCGCCGGTCGATCCACCCCGGCAGTGAGGGAGGTGTGGCGTGGCCCGATGGGTCGGCGTGCCGGGTGGCTCACACCGTGGCGCTGCGCTCGGACTTGGCGGCCCCGGGGGGGGCGTCGGGGCCTGGGGCAGAGCCCCAGAACAACTCCCCGCTGCTGGCAGTTGCGCGCCCGGACCGGCGGGGCCGCCGGCAAGCGGGGCGGGGATAAGAGCGGGCGGCGGCCCCGCAGGGCCGGAGCGCGCGGCCCGCGTCAGCGGGCCGCCTTGATCAAGTAAAGAAACTCTGAACAGCTCACCGTCCGACTCCGGTTCCAGCGCGACGCGTGGCACTCTCAACACGGCCCTCGGCGGCCCGACAGGTCCCGAGGCGGCCAGGTTCGACGGCGAGGAACCGCCAGCCTGCTCTCGGCCGTTGACGTTGCCGTCAACTACTGCCGTCACCCCACGAAGAGACCCCACAAGGCGGTACCTGGCGGGGCTTGGCTACCCCAACGAGTTGAGGCCCTGTCCGGAGCGGACGGGGCCTCAAACCTGACCCTTTGAGCTACACCTGATCCAGCTCCGCGAGCGAAGTGGAGATCAGGTCACTCAGTTCGACCAAGTCGTCGGAATTCCTTGCCGATTCGAGTGCAAACTTGGCCGCCGGTCTCGCATCGGGATCATTCAATCCACAAATCAGGAGGAGATCGATTGCCGAACTCCTACAGTCGATATTCTTGGACATCTCCAAGATCTCGCAATAAGCAGGAAATCCGAGGAGGATGCCCGTCAAGCATTCCTGGGCGATCTCTCCCGCCTGTGGTTGAAGTTGCTTATGTCCTTCCGAGGCAATGACAGCCAGCGCTTCCAGAGCTCTGACCAGGGTGTGACCTTTGAAGCTGTAAACCCCGTGGACAAGACATCGAGCTGCTGCGGCGGAGGACTCCGACAGGGTTCCCGGCGACACGCTCTCGTCTTCGATCCGCTGAACTGCCAGATCCACGTCATCGTCGGATACTGCTTCACACAGGTCGATGAGCGCGCCGCGCAAGATCAGTGAATCTTCAGCCCAAAGGCTCCGCAGCGAACTCCAATCATGCCTGTCGATCTCGACCTTCATGCCAGCCCTCCGCTTAGTCAAAGAGCCTAAGGACATCAGTACTGAATACCGTCCCGGCTGCCGGGAATGCGCCACGCCCGTACCTAGATTCACACGAGGAGCAGATTTTCACCTGCTTGAGTTCCGTCGGAGCCTTCCTTGGGCGCACCGCAGAAGTGAACACTATCTTGCCCGGATCGCCCCCGAGCGCGCTCACGACGCACGCCTCGGCACATGCCCCATTAAAGGCGTTGGCAGCGGCGGCAAACTGCCTTGTCTCCGTGTTGTACCCAGCCGTGACTACCGCAGGTCGCTTATTGGTAGGCATTGCTCCGATTTCCCTGGCAAAGCGATCCCTTTCGCCTTGCGCCGCTGTCAGAAGGTCCTCGTCCGAGAGCCCGGAACCATCCTGCGGAGTGCTCGCCGTGCAGTTGTGGACAAGGACTGGCGTGGCCCCAGCCAGCACATAGTACGTGTGGAGGTCGGTGACGGTGAGGTTGTGGACTGTTTCCTGGAGGGAAGTCCGGCGTTGGATTGCGGAGATCTGGACGTAGGTGCCTGAGCTGGTCTGGAGCCACTGGCCGGGCTGCAGGTCCTTGGCTTCGAGCCACTTGTTCAGCTCGGGGATCCAGAACGGGTGGCCGTCGGTGGCGGTGATGACGTCGCCGGCAGAACTGTCCGACGTGACCATGATGTCGACGAGCTTCTTCACGCCCTCGCCGGCGATGGTCGCCGTTACCTCCTTGGGCACTGTCCGCCCCGTCTCCGGGTCAGTGGCGAGGACCAGGTCACCAGGCTTGATGTCCTCGATGGCCTTGGTGGTGCCGTTCGCCAGGGCGACGGACGTTCCGACAGTGAAGCTGTTTCCGGTGCAACTTCCGCCTCTGGCTGCTGCACCCCCGCCGCGGAACTTCGCGGCAGTCTTGGCGATCACCTTTCCGGCTCCGAAGCCCAGCGCCGCGCCTGCAGCGCCGACTCCGGCCCCGATGCCCACGTCCTTGAGCAGGCCCATGACACTGTGGTCCGCACCTGGTGTCATCGCGTTGGTGACCGCCGCGCCGGCAGCACCCGCGACCGCGCCACAGCCCACCACGAGGCCGAACCCCGCGCCGCCCGTTGCCAAGCCCGCAGCGCCGGCACCGGCAACGCAACCGGCGCCGACGACGACTTCAGTGGTGATCGAAACGATCGTGACCTTGTGTTTGTTGATCCAGTGGCCGGTGGCCTTGCCCTTCTTCTTGGCGTGGCACCACGCGTTCCAGCCGCAGCCCTTGCCCTTCTTGCTCGAGCTGCCGGCGCTGGCGCCGCCCGAATCGGATACGGAATCGTCCACCGTGATCTCGTCCACGAAGCCCCTGGCGGGTCTGGTGGAGCCGCCCATGTCGGCTAGTTGCAGGCCCGTCGGGTCCCAGTTCGTGAGCGGGTTGCCGTTGGCGTAGGTGTAGCCGTTCATCTGGAGCGGGTCGGTGTTGTCGATGATCGGGTCGACCGAGATGAAGCGGCCCGTGGTGGGGTCGTATTCGCGGGCGCCGATGTGCGTCAGGCCCGTGGTGGTGTCGTCGATGCCGACGCCCAGGAACGTGCGATTGCCGGGCCAGCCGGTGGGCTGGGTGCCGCGGGGGTTGCCGTACGGGTCGGACTTGCGGCGGGAGACGGCCTGGCCCGGGTCCTGGTCGATCGAGGTGGTGGCCGTGTTGTGGTGGTCCGACAGGAGCTGGTTGAGGTTGTGGCCGATGGTCTTGCCGAAGGTGTGGCGGACCGTGGTCGGACCGCCCGGGCTCGCGTAGTAGCGCTGGGCGTCGAGGGCCTTGCCGGCCGAGTCGACCGTGATCTCGGCGTCGGCGAGGTACAGGGTGCGGGTGGCGCCGGTGTTCTCTATCAGGCGGTTGCCGTCGGCGTCGTAGAGGTACGTGGTGGTGTCGGTGAAGCTCCACTGCTGGTGCGCGGCGCCGGCCGAGCAGGGGGCCAGGGTGAGGTCGGTGCCGTTGGTCGAGTTGGCGCCGGGGACCTCCACGCATTTGTTCGTGGCGGGGTGGTGAAGGGTCTTGTCGGTGGCCCGGTAGACGAACTTCTGGTTCGTGCCGCCGTTGCACGTGGCCAGGGTGACCGCGCCGCCCGTGGAGGTGGCGCACTTGCCGAAGGCCTGGAGGGTCTGCTTGCTCAGGCGCCACTGCTGCGCCTTGGTGTCGTTGCAGCTGTAGAGCTGGATCGGAGTGCCGTCGACCGTGGCCGCGGACTGGACGTCCAGGCACTTGCCCGCCAGACCGAGCACCGGGAAGGCTCCGATGCCCGGGCTGTCCGCAGAGGTCAGCTTGTTGCGGCGGTCCCAGGTCAGGGTCTGGGTGTCGCCGTTGATCGTGCGGCGCGTGGTGTTGCCCGCACTGTCGTAGCCGTAGGTGGACACCGAGGTGATGGTCGAGCCCGGGTCTCTGGTCTCCGCCGTCACCTTGGTGAGGGCGTGCGGCTGGGTCTTGGTGGTGGGCTGGGTGCCGTTGTTGGTGACCGTGACGCCGTACTCGTAGGTGTACTTGTCGTCCAGGGCGCCGTTCGTTAGGTCCTTGTCGATCAGCTTGGTGCGGTTGCCGATCCTGTCGAACTCGTACTGCTGCCAGTAGCCGTCACCGTCCGGGCCCGGCGTGACATCGGTGAGTTCCGTCTCCGCCGCCGCCCGGCACTTGTCGTTGTCCGAGGTCCACGCCTCCACCAGCTGGCCCAGCGGGTCGTAGCGGTAGCACTGGCGGTCGGTGCCGGCGGGTTGCTTGTCGGCGACGGAGGTGATGTTGCCGACCGTGTCGTAGGCGTACTTCAGTTCCGCGATCCGGTGCTGGGGACCGGTTTCGCGGTCGGCCAGGGACTCCGTCACGCGGCCCGTGCTGACGTCGTAGAAGTTCGTCGTCCAGACGCGTTCCGGAGCCGGGCCGGAAGCCGTGCGCAGCACTTCGCCGTAGGGGCTGTAGACGGTGTCGGCCGTGTACCAGGACAGGCCGGAGAAGGTGGTGGGTGCGCCCTCGGCGTTGTAGCGGGTGACCAGGCGTTCGGCCGCGAGACCGCCCGGGGTGGCAGGGACGGTGGTGGACTGGACCTTGCCGGTGGGCGTGTACGTCGTGCCGTAGGCGTAGGTGCCGGCCAGGCCCTTGGTGTCCGCGGTGTCCGGGATGGTCAGTTTGCTGCCCGTGGGCCGGTACTCGGCGTCGTAGCCGGTGACCTCGCTGGTGAACGCCTTGCCGTTGTCGTCGTAGGCGATGGAGGCGACCGGTTGGCCCTTCGCCCCCGGCAGCGTGTCGAAGGTCCAGGCGGCGACGAGCTTGCCGTCCCAGGCGTCGTCGCGCAGGGCGACCTTGCGGCCCAGTACGTCGTACTTGTGGTGCTGGGCGCGCCCGGTCGCGTCACGGGTCCAGGTGACCTGGTCCAGG
This sequence comes from Streptomyces sp. NPDC089799, assembly GCF_040684755.1. Lineage (NCBI taxonomy): Bacteria > Bacillati > Actinomycetota > Actinomycetes > Kitasatosporales > Streptomycetaceae > Streptomyces > Streptomyces sp. NPDC089799. The sequence goes on from NZ_JBFBGR010000032.1 coordinate 32,367, forward strand.
TCGTTGTAGACGAACTCGGCCCGTCCCATGTCCGGGTCGTCGGACGTCTTCTTCCGGCCGCGGCCGTCGTAGGTGTACGTCCAGTCGTTGCCTGCCGCGTCGGAGACCTGCGTGAGCTTGCCGCGCAGGTCGTAGGTGTACGTGGTGTCGTTCGCGGTAGCGAGGTCGGTGGACGTGAAGTGCTGGATCTTCGACGTGCGGCCAAGGACGTCCGTCCAGCTCTTCACCGCACGGCTGCCGCTCAGGGGCGTCACCCCGTCGGCGGACATTCCGGTGCGGGCGAGCGTCCAGTCGCCCCCGTACTGGGTCGTGCCGGAGTACTTCTTGTCGCCCTTGTGGAAGGTGGTGGCGCGGACCGGGCGGCCCGCGCCGTCGTAGGCCGTCTGGGTCGAGTTGGCGACCGAGAAGTCGGACCTCGGGTAGAAGATCTGCTCGGTGGGCTCGCCCTCGGCGTGGTACTCGTTGTCGGTCCGGCGGACGGCGCCGTGCTGGTTGTAGTAGGTGTCGGTGATGATCCGGCCGCCGCCCAGGGCTTCCTTCTGGGTCTGGACGGGGCGCAGCAGGCCGTCGTGGATCGCGGTCGAGACCTCGTACGTGCCGTTGTCGCGCAGCACGCGGGTGGTGACGGCCGGCGGCTCCTGGGCGGCGATCCGGTAGCCGAAGGTGTACGCCGGCTTGTCGCTCGCCGGCTTCCGGGACGGGGTCCAGACCTTGGTCGTGCGGCCGAGGTGGTCGTACTGCATGGTGACCTTGTGGCCGTTGGCGTCCGTGGTCTCCAGGGCGCTGCCGCGGCCCGGGTCGGTCTTCGTGGTGGTGGTGTGGCCGAGGGGGTTGGTGACGGTGGTGGTGAAGGCGGAGCCGGTCGCCGGGGAGAACGAGGTCGAGGTGGCGTTGCCCGCCGCGTCGTAGATCTTGGTCACGCGGCCCAGCGCGTCGTACTCGGAGCGGGCCGTGGTGATCCAGCCCGTTCCGGCGGCGTCGTTGGTGTCGACCTGCCGGGCCAGGCCCTTGGTCGGGACCTTCCCGAAGGCGTTGAGGGCGTCGTAGGAGGTGCGGACGGCGGACAGCAGGGTGCCGGTGCTCCGCTGGGCGCAGGTGCCCGCGGTCGTACGGACCTCGTGGGGCAGGCCGATCAGGTACGTGCGCTCGTTGTGGACGTAGCCGGTGGCCGCGCAGGTCTGGTCCGACGTCCCGGAAGGGGTGACCGCTTCCTTCTGGACGGTCTTGAGCAGTCCGTATTCTTCGTCGTCGTAGGTGGACCGGGTGCGGACCGTCCGGGTGCCGCCGGTCACCGTCTCGACGGCGTCCGTCCGCACGGTCCGGGTGCGGTAGGCCTCCAGGGTGGTGTTGTCCTTGCGCGGGCGTGACCCGGTGTTGTGGCTCTCCGGCCAGTTCACCTCCCGTGAGAGGACCTTGATGTCCTTCTCCGCCTCGGCGCGCCCGAGCTCCTTCACCTTCTGCGGGTCGGGGGCCCGGTCGTAGGTGATCGTTTCTGCGGGCATGCCCTGGTACTGGAGCAGGTCCTCGGCGAGTTCGGTGCCGGTCGAGTCCTTGACCTGGAACTTCGCGCGGCCTGCGTCGCCGGACATGCCGCGGAAGTAGCGGGTGCGGGTCTGGGACTGGACGGTGGCGTCGGCCTCGCCGGTGCGTGCGGTCGCGCCCTTCTGGACCAGCACACTGGCGTAGCCGCGCCATTGGTTGTACGTGCGCAGCCTGGGCTTGGTGAACTCGTCGGTGTCCTTCGCCCAGGCCGTGCCGCCCTCGTAGACGTACCTGGTGACGACGCCGGGCTGGCGGGAGACCCGGTCCCGCTCTGTGACGCTGTCGACGACGTACTTGTTGAAGTACTCCAGCGGAGGGTTTTCGAGGGTGGGGTCCGGGGACCAGTGGACCGGGTAGCAGCGGGTGTCGTTCTTGACCGGGTCGGGCCTGCTGCCGAACGCGCAGGGCGATGAATAGTCGACGTATATCTCACCGCCGGTCTCGGTGCGGATGGTCTGCACGCGCTGTCGGCCGAAGCCCGGTGTTTCGTCCTTGCTGCCGGTCTGGACCCGGTTGGGCATGGGGGTCTTTTCGTCGTTGGGCAGGAAGGAGACCTCGGGCAGGTCGGTGCGTACGTCGCCGTCCTCGTCCTTGAGGGTGCCGTAGCCGTAGCGGGTGATCGCGCTCAGCCACAGCGGGGGATGGGTGTCCGTGCTCTGCGTGGGGAAGAACTGCTTGAGGTCCCACTGGTCGACCTGGGACAGGGCCGTGGAGCCCTCGGTGCGCTGGGCGAAGGTCTTGACGTTCACCAGGCGCTTGCGCGACCAGAAGCTCGGGGAGCCGACGTAGCAGTTCTTGTCGGTGAACCTGCAGTTCAGCGTGGCAGGGGTGTCCCACCAGACCTGCTTGTCCTCATAGTTCTTGGAGTCGAACTTCGCCGGGTCGCACTTGGCCCGGACCTCTTGCTCGCAGCGCTCCGTGACCCCGAACTCGACCTTCGCGGCAGGTGTGCCGTCCAGGTCGGCGGCCCGCAGGCCGTAGAGGATCCGGGTGGGGTGGCCGCCACGGATGTAGCCGACCTTGTCCTTGGCGGTCTCCTGGAACTTCTCGTTCCTGGCGTAGCGGTTCTCTTCGCGGGCCCAGTCGATGACCATGGCGTTGCCGTGGACGTCCTCGACGTAGTCGAGGTTCCAGCGCCAGCCCTGCCGGCAGGAGGACGCGGCGTAGGTGGAGGTGTTGCAGGGTTCGCCGGGGTGGTTGCCGAAGACCGGGGTGTAGAACACCGAGTTGGTGACGGTCGGCTTGGTGGAGCCGTCCCCGTGGGCGCCGACGTTGTGCCGGCCGAAGTGGTAGCGGGTGCCGTCGCGCGTGGTGACGACCCAGTACTCGCCGTCCTTGGCCTCGTTGCGGGGGGCGTCCGGGTCGGTGACGGTGACGCGCTCGACGCGCGAGCCGTCATCTGCTGAGGGGACCCACGTGCCGGGGTTGGCGGCGTCGGGGACGAGCTCGGTGGTACTGCCGCCCAGCGACATCACCAGGTTGTCGCCCGCCCAGCACAGGTCGCCCTTCTTCTTGTCCGTGGCGTTGTCGTTGTTCGGCGCGGGGCCATCCTTGACCAGGGGCTCGCGGTCTTCCGAGCAGGAACGGTAGCGGCGCTCGATGAAGCCCGGCGCGTAGTCCCAGCCGTCGCCGACCCAGGAGGCCTGGCCGTTGGTGACCGAGGTCTTGCCGTCCACCGCCTGGGAGGAGTACGAGAAGGCGATCTTCGGTGCGGGGCCGGCCGGCGGGGCCGGAACCGTCAGCGGATAGGTCCAGGAGAAGCCTCCGCCGCTGCCGCCCGCCGTCCATGTCCCGGAGGGTGAGAGGGGCGATGCCTTGTACGAGTTGGCGGGGCCCTTGGTGCTGTCGGACGCCACCATCACCACCGGGCCGGCGCTCGCCGTCGCGGCCGTGCCCTGTGCGGCGGCACCGGCGCCACCGGCAGCACCCGCAGCACCCGCAGGGTCGATGGTGGCGCGAACCGTCTTGGTGTCCGGGTTGTTGGCGGACGGAATGGGGGTGGCGGTGGCGCACTCCGGCAGGTCCGGAGTGTCGAAGAAGCAGGCGGGGAACTGCCTGAACTCCAGCCGGGTGGACCATTCGGTACCGAAGAGGTCCTTGAACTGCCCGTAGTTCAGTTCCACGTCGACGGGGGCGGAGCCCTGGGCGGGCGGCGTGACCTTGATGATCGCGCCGTCCACGCCCGCCGCTTCGGTGTCCGCGCGGGACTTGACCGCGACCGACCAGGTGCCCGAGGGAACGGGCGTGTCCGGGGCGGTCGGCGTGGCCGTCTTTCCGATCTTCACCGGCAGTGCGCCCGCCTGGACCAGTTGCGTGTCGGTCGGCTTCAGGGTGACGGGCTCGGAGTCGCCCGCGGGCGGGCTCACCTTGGACGGATCGAACTCGACCGGGGAGGGCGTGGGCCCGCCCACCCAGCCGGCCATCGCGGCCGCCCTCTCCTCATCCGGTGCCGCCGGCTCGTCGGCCTGCAGCTTCGGCAGGTCGAAGCCGGTGCGCCCGCCGGGTGGCGCCGCCCATGCCTGGACCGGCAGTAGCGTCGCCATGAGCAGGACCGACAGCCCGGCTGCAGTGCGGCCGGCTAACCGGGCACGGACCGCTCGGGCTCTTCCGGTCCCGGGCATGCGGAAATTGTTCGCCGTGAACGGCGACATTGTGGACCCCCCCACGCCACTGCCGGACGCGCCAACGGACACGGACGGCAGGGAAATTGACAAATAGCCCGCCGATTGTGCGGGCGACCGGACCGAGAAATCCACACCCTCAGAACCGGTGTGGCGTCAATCACTCACCGAAGTGGCATGATTGATCATTCACGACAAAAGGGACACCCGATCCTGAGTGGCCGCGTTTCACAGGGGTGACGAAACACTCGTGATGGTTCATGCTCGGCTCGCGCTTTGGCGCAGGGAAGGCGCGTGGGGAGCAAACCTTCCCTTCCCGGCCATAGGCCGAATGACCGCCAGTACCGAGGGTGGCAGTTTTCGCACGCCCGAGGGGGGAGAGGAAAACCGTGGTCGATTTACAGCCACCGGTGGACGAGGAATCCGAATCCCGTCAGCCGGACGAAAGATATCAGCCAGTAAAGCACGGGCGGCGACGCAGGCGAATTACGGCCATTTCCGCATGCCTCGCCGCGGCCGCTCTCGCGGTCCCGCTCGGTCTACACCTCACGGGGCAGGGCAGCCCCCGGCGGACCCCGTCCGACGATGCCGGCAAGCCGCTGGGCTCGGCAGCCGCCCGTCTGCAGGCGAAGCAGACGGGCAAGGAAGTCGAGGTCACGGCCGAGCGGACCGCCACCAACACCACCTGGGCGCTGCCCGACGGGCAGTTCCGGACCCGGATGCACAGCAGTGCCGTCCGGGCCAAGGTCGGGGATGAGTGGAAGCCCGTCGACACCTCGCTCCAGCCGGTCAAGGGCGGGTACGCGCCAAAGGCCGTCAACACTCCGGTCCGGTTCGGAAGTGGCAGCGGCAGCAGCAGCGCGAAGGGCGCCAAGGCCGGTATCGAGACACAGCGCGCCTCACGTGACGCGGCACGCACCGGCCTCACCACCGCCCGGACGTTCGTGGCAGGCGGTGTCCAGGCCGTCACCGAGACAGAGCCACAGTGGTCCGACCTGGTCACCTTCTCGCCCGAGGGGCACCAGCTCGTCGTCCAATGGCCCGGCCCACTGCCCCAGCCCGTCATCGACGGACCCCGCGCCCTCTACGAAGGCGTCCGGCCCGGCATCGACCTGCTGATGACCGCACAGGACGACGGCTACTCCCACCTGCTGATCGTGCACACCAGGGAAGCCGCGGCGGACCCGATCCTCGCCCGGCTCGACTACCGCCTCAGCTCCCCCGACCTGACCTTCCACCTGGACGACACCTCCGACTCCGTCAGCGCGCGCAACAGCGCCGGTGAGGAGATCGCCGGCACGCCCACCCCCTACATGTGGGACTCCAGCGGAAAGATCGCCCGGACCGAGGGCGATCCGGAACCCGAGCTCAGCGACGTGGCCAAGCAGCACGCGGGGCTGTCGCTGCCCGGGATCAACGGGGCGGAGGGCGCACGCGCCACGGTGGCCACGGCCTCTCTCGCCGCGGACAACACCCTCTCCGTCACTCCCGATGCCCGTCTCCTGACCGGCCCGGAAACGACCTACCCCGTCTTCATCGACCCGCAGTTCAAGGGCCGCAAACGCAGTTGGTCGCTCCTCTACAAATCGGCACCGGACTCCAGCTTCTACAACGGGCAGAACTTCAACGCAGGCGGTACGAACGAAGCGCGCGTCGGATACGAAGCGGACAGCGGCGGAACATCCCGGTCCGCATTCAACTTCGAGTTTGACACCAGAGCGCACGGCGCGACCATCACCAAGGCCACGTTCAGGGCATTGCAGACCTACTCATGGGGATGCGCCGCCCGCGCCTACCACCTTTACCAGACCGGGTGGGTGTCGAGTTCGAGCACATGGAGGAACACCGACAACGGCAATTTCTGGTCACAATGGCTGAACAAATCCGAGAGCACGCACGGATACAAATCCGGTACCTGCCCTGACGCCTGGGTGGGGATCGACATGAAACCTGCCGCGGTCAACGCCGCGAAGTACAGCTGGTCAACGCTGTCCCTCGGCCTGCGCGCCGCAAACGAATCCGACGAGTCCTACTGGAAGAAGTTCCTGGCCAACGGCGAGACCGCCCCGTACATCGACGTCGAGTACAACAAGCCGCCCATCGAGCCCTCGCTGGCTTCCATGTGGACCGATCCGGGCGGCGGCTGCAAGACCACGGCACCCATCACGGCCGTCCCCAAGCGCGACGTGACCTTCAACGCCACCGGAGCCGACGGGGACGGGGTCAAGGACCTCGCCAAGGTCCAGATCAAGGTCTGGCGCGCGGACAACGGTTCGGTGGTCGTCGACACCGGCGTCAAACCCGATCCCCTCACGGGCCAGGCCTGGACGACCGTGCCGCAGGACAGGTTCACGCACGGCGCGACCTACATGTGGACCGCCTGGTCCGTCGACATGTCAGAGGCGTGGTCCGTCGGCGGGCCAGCCGGCAGCGATGGCTTCTGCACGTTCACCGTCGACCATCTGGCCCCACCGACCCCGGCCTTCTGGTCCGAGGACTTCCCCGCCCCCGGCCCTGACGGCAACGAGTGGAGCAAGAAGCCGTACGGCGAGAAGGGATGGATCAGGTTCCTCGGCAACGGAGCCAAGGCGGAGGAGATCGACCACTACGAGTGGAGCCTCAACAGCACCACCTTCGACCAGAAGGCGTGGCCCTACGACGGGGACGTCGCGGCCGCGTACGTCAACCCGGCCTCGGCAGGACCCAACGTCCTCTACCTGCGCACCGTGGACAAGGCCGGCAACACCACGAAGCAGTACGCCAAGTACCTCTTCTACGTGAGCCCCAGGCCCGGCCTGGACAAACCCGGCGACGTCACGGGTGACGGCATGCCCGACCTCCTCGCCGTCGACGGTTCCGGCAACCTGCGCACGTACGCCGGCGACAGCAAGGGCGGCACCGACGGTTCCCTCCCCGGCGGTATCGCCGACGGCAAGCCGGCCCCGAAGGGCCACTGGAAGGAGGTGGACGGCAAGAAGGCGCTCATCGCCCACTCCACCGACTGGTTCCCGGGCGACGGCCTCACGGACCTGCTGGTCCGGATGCCCGACGGCAACCTGTACGTGTACCCCGGCGACGGCCTCGGCCGCTTCGACGTCGGGCGCCGGATCGAGGTACTGCTGCCCCCCGGCGCCCCCGACCCCGCCGCCCTCACCCAGATCGTGGCCGTCGAGGACGTCACCGGGGACGGACTTCCCGATGCCTTCGCCCTGGCCGGCGACACCTTCTGGGCCTTCACCGGCTACAGCGGCGCCACCTTCGCCGAGGCCAGGCAGTTGGCCACCGGCTGGGCCGAGCGGGACCTGGTCGGCGTACGGGACGTCTCCGGAGACAAGGTCCCCGACCTGGTCTTCCGCGACGACTCGATGCCCGACCGCGGCCTCGCCCTCCGCAAGGGCAAGCCCGGCCCGAACGGCGGGGTCGAGCTGAACTCACTGGCCTATGCCGCCTCGGCGGCGGAGGGCAAGGACCACACCTACGCCACCACGGGTTGGAACCGTGCCGCCGTCCCGATGCTCCTCGGCACACCCGACGCCACCGGCGACGGCATCCCGGACATCTGGGCCGTCCGCAACGACGGCAAGCAGTACCTGTACGCCGGGAAGGAATCCACTCTCGCCGGCCCCGTGGGTGACGCGGACGCCGACGGCTGGAACACCTTCAAGTCCATCGGCTGACGCCGCGCAGGCGCGGTGATCGGGCACCCGGTCCGGAATTCCAAATTCCGGACCGGGTCCCTTCTCTGATCAGAGGTGCATGGAACCAGGGGGTCAGAGGGAGGTGCGGTACTCCTGGGGGCTCATGCCGCGGACTCGTTTGAAGGCCGTGGAGAGGGCGAAGGCGCTGCTGTAGCCGACGCGGTGGGCCACGGTGGCGACCGTGGCGTCGGGTTCGCGGAGGAGGTCGGCGGCGAGGGCGAGACGCCAGCCGGTGAGGTAGGCCATCGGGGGTTCGCCGACCAGGGCGGTGAAGCGGCGGGCCAGGGAGGCGCGCGAGACACCGGACTTGAGGGCGAGTTCCTCGACGGTCCAGGCGTGGGCCGGGTTCTCGTGGAGCATGCGCAGGGCCGGGCCGACCACCGGGTCGCCCTGGGCGCGGTACCAGGCCGGGGCGCCGGAGTCGGGGGCGGCCAGCCAGGCGCGCAGGACGCCGATGAGGAGGAGGTCGAGGAGCCGGTCCAGGACGATCTCCTGGCCGGGCTCGTCCTTGCTCATCTCCTCCGTGAGGAGGCGGATCAGGACGTCGTACGTGGTGTCCTGGGCCGGGGTGACCAGGATCGGCGGCAGAGCGCCCAGGAGGCGGCGGCCGATTTCGCTCGGGGCCTGGTACGTGCCGCTCAGCATGACCGAGGCGCCGACGTCCTGGAGCCCGTCTCCCCAGGTGCGGACGCCGAGCGCCATGGTGTCGGTGACGTCCTCGCCGGTGCCGGTGCTGCAGCGCTGGTCCGGGCCGACCGTGATCTGGACGGGCGTGTCCGGGGCGTCCGCGACCGTGTAGGGGTCGGGTCCTCGTACGACGGCCACGTCGCCGGGCGCGATCCGCACCGGGTCCGCCCCGCCGTCGGGGACCAGCCATGCCTCACCGTGCACCATCGTCACGACCGAGAGCGGGGCGCGGTCCTCGATCCGCAGGGACCACGGCGGGTTGAGGACGGACTTCAGGAGGAACGCGCCGCGTGCCTTGGGGCCCTCCAGCAGGCCGGTGAGAGTGTCCATGCGGTCATCGTCGCCGAGGGGGGTGGGGCAGGGCCATGGTCCCGGCGGTCGGGTGCATGCGCGTGCGTCTCACCCCCGGACCTGCCTCACTCCACCCCCTGCCTCACTCCGCCCCCTGTCTCACTCCACCCCCTACGTCACTCCGCCCCCCGCCTCAGCTGCGTACGCCCAGGTTGCGGTGGATCTCCAGGGTGGCGCCGGCCGTGGAGCGGTTGAGGCTGAGGTAGTGCAGGCCCGGGGCGCCTTCGGCGAGGAGGCGCTCGGCCATGGCGGTGGCGTACTCGACGCCGATGCGGTGGCCGACCTGGGGGTGGTTGCGGGCGGCCTCCAGGCGGGCGGCGAGGTGCTGCGGGAAGCGGGCGTTGCTCAGCTCGGCGAAGCGGGCGATCCGGGCGTGGTCGGTGGCGGGCATGATCGCCGGGATGACCGGGGTCAGACAGCCGACGGAGGCGAGCCGGTCGCGGAACCTCAGGTAGTCCTCCACGTGGAAGAACATCTGGGTGACGGCGTAGTCGGCGCCGGCCCGGCACTTGTCGGCGAAGTGCCGGATGTCCTCGGTCCAGGAGGCGGAACCGGGGTGTCGTTCGGGGAAGGCCGCCACGCCCACCGTGAAGTCGCCGAGGCTCCGGACGAGCGAGACCAGTTCGTGGGCGTAGGTGAGGCCTTCGGGGTGGGCGGTCCACTCGCCCCGGGGGTCGCCCTTCGGATCGCCGCGGAGCGCCAGGACGTCGCGGATGCCGGCGTCCGCGTACCGGCCGATGACGTGGCGCAGTTCGGCGAGGGAGTGGCCGCTCGCGGTGAGGTGGGCGACCGGGCGGAGGGTGGTGTCGGAGGCTATCCGCTCGGTGAGTTCGACGGTGCGGGCGCGGGAGGATCCGCCGGCGCCGTAGCTGACGGAGACGAAGGAGGGGGCGAGGGACTCGATCCGGCGGACGGTGTCCCACAGCGCGCGCTCCCCCGCCTCGCTTCGGGACGGGCGGAGTTCGAAGGAGAACGAGCGGCGGCCCTGGGCGAGCAGCTCGCGCACGCCGGGGTTGGGGGCGCCGGTCCTGCGGATGGCGGCCGTGCCGATGCCGTCAGTGCCGATGCCGTTGCTGCCGATGCCGTTGGTGCCAACGCTGCTGGTGCCGACGCCGTTCGTACGGATGGTGGTCGTGGTCGGCGGGGCGGGGGCGGGGGCCGGAGCGGTCGCGGGTGCGGTCGCGGTCGTCATGGTCAGACTCCCTACCTGTCGGTGTCCTGTCGGTGTCCTGTCAGTCGCCGTCTGGCGTGAAACAAGTACTCGGCGTGAATCGAGTATTGGCCTCGCCGTGCTGAATCGCGATCAGATTCCGTGATTCTTCGAGGTCGGAGCAACGGGGTCGCCCGGAATCCGGTCCTACGGGCGGGGGCGTACGGACGGCACGGAGTGCACGGACGGCGAGTACGGCGCGTACGGCGGCTACGGCACGGACGGCGCGGACACACGGGACCGGGGGCGAAGTGGCACGGCAGGGCGAGCAGGACGGACGGGACGAGCAGGCCGGACAGGACGAGCAGGCCGCGCAGGACAGCCAAGGCACGCAGGGCGGTCGAAGCAGACGCGGCAGGATCGTGGGATGGGCCGTGGCGGCCGCCGTGGTGCTCGCGGGCGGCGGGGTCGGCGGCTACGTGCTGTCCGACGACCTCCGCTCCGGGTTCGGCCTCCGCTTCGACCGCTCCGATCTGCGCGGCCGGTGGGGCAGCGCAGAGGGCGGGGAGCTGCTCTTCGCGCCGAACGGCGACTTCACCGCGTACAACATCAGCCTCGCGCCCGCGTGCGACGCCCCGGGCAGCGGCCTCAGCCCGGAGCGCCGGGTGTCCGGGACCGGCCGCTGGACGTGGTCCAACGGCGCGGACATCGCCTTCCGCCCGGCGGGGGACGGCTTCCGGCCCTGCACGATCCGGGTGTCGCGGCAGGGCGGGAAGTGGTTCCGGTTCACCCAGGACGCGGGCACGGGCGAGAAGTACGGGCGGGAGTCGCACCGTATGCCGCGCCAGTGAGCGCGGTGGCTCGGATGGCTCGGGTGGCTCGGGTGGCTCGGATGGCTCGGGATCCCTCCCGGCCCGTGCCCACGGGACGTCCTACCGGGCGTCGCTCGGCTTGAGGGACTGCTGGGCCAGGCGGTAGGCGGGGAGCATCTGGTCGTGTTCGACGCTGTCCAGCCCGCCGAGGTGTACGACGACGGCCGCGCCTGCCGGGGTGACCACGGCGAAGGCGCTCTCCTTCTTGGCCTCGTCGAGCGGAGCCGTCTCGTACGCGGCCTGTACGGCGGGCAGCGCGGAAGCGCCGGTGCCGGCCTTCAGGTCGGTGTAGACGGGCGCGCCCTTGGCCTTCTCGCCGCTCATGAACCCCTCCAACACCTTGCGGGCGTCCCCGGGCGCGGCGGGCTTGTCGGCGACCCAGACGCGCAGGAAGCCGATGTTGCCGGCGGGCTTGGCGTCGATCTCGCAGGCGAGGGTCATTCCGCCCTGCTTGAAGAGCGCGGCGAACTGGTCGTCCGCCTCGACCTTGACCGGCTTCGGCTTCCAGTCCTTGGCGAGGGCGAAGGAGACGGGCAGGCGGCACTCGCTGCCGTCGCCGCCTACGGATCCGGCGGCCTTGGCGCCCTCGCCGGTACCCGCTGCACCCGCAGTACCCGCGGTGGGGCTCGCCGTGCCGGTGGCGGCCGGCTTCGGGTCCTGGGCTCCCCCGCCGGCCTTGGCCCCGTCCGGCTGCGATGTGCCGCAGGCCGTCAGTCCCGCCACCAGGACAGCCGCCCCGATCGCGCCCACAGCCGCCCGTACCGCCCCACGCCGCATAGCCCGTACTCCCCCACCCGAAAACACCGGATTCCCCGGAATCCCCGAGATCCGCGGAATCCCGGGAATCCGGGAATCCTCGCAGTCACCGGCAACCCGACCCGGAACGCCAAAAGAGCCGTCAACCTAGCAGGTCACGGGCCGGACCGCCGCCGCGGATGGGCCGACCGGCCTGAAGTGCGTGCGCGGGTGGGGTGTTCTAGCGTCGGAAGGGCGAGGGTGACCGATGCGCCGAGCCGGTCGCCCCTCGGACAGCCTGCTCCGTGCCGCCCCCGCCCGTGGTCCGGCGCACCGCGCATCACGCCCTGCGCACCGCGCACCGCGCATCACATGTCCCGGACCGCGTGACCGACCGAGAGAGCAGGTGTGTCCGTATGCGTTCGTCGGCCCGTATCCCCAGCATCCTCGCCGGCCTGGCCCTCGCCGTCGGCGGCGCGGTCTTCGCCGCTCCGGCCGCGCACGCGGACGTCCAGGACTGCGTGCAGATGGTCGCGAATCAGAACGTCCAGGTCACCGACGCCGTCCAGAAGGCGTGCTACCAGGGTCAGAACAGCCCCTCGGGCAGCGGCGAGAGCAGCTGCGACGCCGCGCTCGAGAAGGCCGGGGCCACCAGGGACCTCGCGACCCAGGCGTGCCGGGCGGCGCAGAAGTAGCGACAGGGCGGCCATCGGGCCCCGAACTGCGAACCCACGAACCCAGGAGACCGCGAGCCCACAAGCCCGCGAGCCCACAAGCCCACAAACCCGCGAGGCCCGGAACCCACAAGGCCCCGACCCCCACGACCCCACGATGCTGCGACCCGCCCCATGCGGGCCCGCGAAGCACATCACATCAGCCGACGGGCGGAGATCACCGGGAATCAGCCTGGGTCCAGCGGAGGATGGCGGACGGGCGTACCGGCCACCGAGACTGAGGATCATGGACGAGACGACCCTCGGCGCCTACCTGCGCCGCATCGGAGCCGAGCGCCCGGCCGCACCCACGGCCGCCGCCCTCGGCGACCTGCACATCCGGCACCTGCACACGATCCCGTTCGAGAACCTCGACCTGCACCTGGGCGGGCAGCAGATCTCCCTCGCCGAGAAGGACCTGCTGGCCAAGCTGCTGGACGGGGAACGCGGCGGTGTCTGCTACGAGTTGAACGGTTCCTTCGGCGCCCTGCTGCGCGCGCTCGGCTACCGCGTGCGCTTCCTGTCGGCCCGCGTGTACATGGAGGACGGCGCGGCCGGCATCCCGTACGGCCATCTCGCGCTCCTGGTGGAGACGTCGGACGGGCAGCGGCTGCTGGCCGATGTCGGGTTCGGCGACCACTTCCACCACCCGATCGCCTTCGACGAGCGCGGCGACCAGCGGGACCCGGCCGGCGTGTTCCGCATCGTCCCGGCGGAGGACGGCGAGGGCGCGGGAACGGCGGCGGGCTCCGGCACGGGCACGGCGGAGGACGCCCCGGACCACCCCGCCGGCGGCGACCTGGTCGTGCTCAACGACGGCAAGCCCGTCTACCGCATCGACACCCGGCCGCGTGCCATGGACGAGTTCACCGCCGCCGCCTGGTGGACCGGCACCTCGCCCGACTCCCCCTTCACCCGCGCCCCGCTCTGCTCGCGGGTCACCGAGTCGGGCGGGCGGGCCACCATCAGCGGCCGCCGGCTCATCACGACGCCGACGGCCGACGGGGAACGTACGGTGCGGGTCATCGAGGACGACGCAGAACTGCTGGCCTCGTACCACGAGCTGTTCGGCGTACGCCTGCCCCGCCTCCCCGACCGTACGGACGCCCCACGATGACGCCCCTCCCCCGTTGAGCCCGTCGGCCCGTTACCGACGACGAGCTCGACTTACCCCACGACGAGCTCGGCTTACTCGACGACGAGCTCGACGGGGATGTTGCCGCGGGTGGCACGGGAGTACGGGCACACCTCGTGCGCCTTCTTCACCAGCAGGGCGCCCGTCTCCCCGGCCAGCTCCTCCGGCAGCTCGACGCGCAGCGTGACGGCGAGGCCGAAGCCGCCGTCCGCCTCCTTGCCGATGGAGGTCTCGGCGGTCACGGAGACCTCGCTGGTGTCGACCTTGGCCTGACGGCCGACGAGGCCGAGCGCGCTGGCGAAGCAGGCGGCGTATCCGGCGGAGAACAGCTGCTCGGGGTTGGTGCCCTGGCCGCTGCCGCCGAGCGCCGGCGGCATCGCCAGCGCGAGGTCGATCTGACCGTCGGAGCTGACGGCACGGCCTTCGCGGCCGTTGGCGGTGGCGACAGCGGTGTACAGCGCGTCCATCGGAGGGTTCCTCTCTGAGATCACTGGGTTCGTGGTCGGTCCGGTTCCGCTTTCGGGACCGGACCGGCACGACCACAAAGATGGCACACAATTCAGTTGTGCACAACTCAATCGCCCGCAGCTCTCTCCGCGCTACACTGGTCCCCATGACCGAGCAGCCGACCGCCGCCCCCGGAGCCACCCCCACCGGCACCCCCGCCGACCAGGACTTCCTCCGCCTCGACGGCCAGATCTGCTTCTCCCTGAACGCGGCGACCCGCGCCTTCGGCGGCCTCTACCGGATCGTCCTGAAGGACCTCGGCCTCACCTACCCCCAGTACCTGGTGATGCTGGTCCTGTGGGAGCACGGCGAGATGCCGGTCAAGGAGCTCGGCCGGCACCTGCGGCTCGACTCCGGGACCCTCTCCCCCCTCCTCAAGCGCCTGGAGGCGACCGGGCTGATCCGCCGCGAGCGCAGCACCGAGGACGAACGCTCGGTCCACGCGCACCTCACGGATGCCGGCACCGCCCTCCGCACCCGCGCCGCCGAGGTCCCCCGCCGCATCGCCACCGCGACCGGCTTCCGGCTCGCCGAGATCCGCGACCTCCAGTCCCGCCTGGACCGCCTCACCACGGCCCTGGACACCGCGACGGAATCCGGCCTCTGACCCCTCGGCCTGGATTGCCGCTGCCCTCTCCCGCAATTTCTGGCACATTACGCCACACGCATCACGCACCGTGGTGCTCTGACCAGTTCTGTCGGAAGAGGGGGGACCTCTCACATGGCTCCTGCCATGCCCAGATCCACCACAGCAGTACGGACGGCCGCCGCAGCCGCCGGCGTGCTCGCACTCGGCTTCGGCCTGCTGTCCGCTCCGTCCGCGTACGCGGCGCCGGATCCCGCCACACCCAAGGTCACCAAGCCCCGGACCAGTCCCACGCCCGGCTTCGCCGGCGACGGCCGCTATTCCGCCTGCTGGACCAGCCCGGACACCGCGCCCGGCTGGGTCGGCATGGGCGACGTACGCGCCACCGTGGCCGTCGGATCGCCCGGTGGGAAGCCACTGAAGACCACGTTCCAGCTCTGGGACACCACGCCCGGGGGCAAGCGCACGAACCGCACGTCGGCCCCGGCCACCTCCGGTGACGTCCGCGTCACCTACAAGCCGGACCAGCTGGCCGAGGGCAAGCGGTACGCCTGGCGGGCCCGTGCCACGGACTCGACCCTCACCAGCCCCTACACCCCGTGGTGCCACTTCCGCGTGGACCGCACCCCGCCCACGGCCGCCATCTCCTCCACCGACTTCCCCGAGTCCGGGAGCGGTGGCACGCCCACCAAGACGGCCGGCCAGGAGGGCACGTTCACCCTCCGCGGCACCGACCTCGGGTCAGGGATCGCCTGCGCCCGCTGGGGCGGCCCCACTCCGGGCGAGGTCCCCCCGGTCGGCTGGAAGTGCGCCGACTCGGCGACCGACTCCCACGTCGTCCGGCTGACCAACGGCTCGGTGAAGATCAGGGTCAAGCCAGGCACCTGGGGCACCCACTCGTTGTACCTCCAGACCAGGGACAACGCCGGGAACGTCTCCCAGCCGATCGTCTACTCGTTCTACGTGCCGCCCGCTCAGATCACGCCCACGTACGGCGACATCGACGGCGACGGCAAGGCGGACGTGCTGCTGCCCGACGCGGGCGGCCACCTCCGCAAGCAGGGTGCCGACCCGAAGGCCAAGGCCAATGCCGCCGCCTCGGCAGCCCCGGGCGAAACGGGCAGCTGGGCCAAGGTGCAGTACACCCACCGCGGCAGCCTCGGCTACAAGAACATCGACGACCTGATCTCGCACGCCCCCGGCAACAAGAACCTCTACGCCCACCTCAACGACGGCGCGGGGTACTTCAGCAGCGGGGACGCAGTCCTCGTCGGCAAGCCGACGGCCTGCGTGGACCCGGCCTTCAAGGCCATCTCCTGCGCGCAGTTCGGCCATGGCTCCGACTGGTCCAAGGTCACCCGGATCGCGGCCTTCGGTTCGCCGTCCCGTGATGCCGCCTCGGGCGGCGCGCTCCAGCAGACCTCGCTGCTCTTCGTCGAGAACGGCCGCCTGTGGCTCGCCCCCTCCGGAGGCATCCATCAGCTGGACAGTGCCATCCTGCTGTCCGGCACGAACACCCGCTGGGGCGGCTACGACCTGATGACCCCCGGCCGCGCGCAGGGCACCGACCGCCCGACCCTGTGGGCGCGTTCGCAGGCCGACGGCTCGGTCCGGGCGTTCACGGTGAAGGGCACGCCGGAGGCGCCCGACTTCTCAGCCTTCCTCGACCCCGCCAAGGGCACGGTCCTGACCACTGTGCCGGCCGCCGCATACCCGCGCGTGGGCTCCGACGGCGACCTGACCGGCGACCGGATCCCGGACCTGTGGGCGGTGGATTCCGCCGGGAAGTTCCGTACGTTCCCCGGTACCGGCACCGCGACCCCGCACCCGTCGGTCAAGGGCTTCGGCCCGGCGAAGTGATCCCCGGGGTTCGGCGGCGCCCGGCATCCGTCAGGTGCCGCCGAGCCAGGCGCCCGACCAGCCTTCGCGGTTGGTGAAGGACTCGTAGGAGTAGCGGGTGGCGCGGGGCCACTGTTCGCCGGTGAGGTGTTCGTACGCCTGGTCCGGGACGTAGAGGAGGTCTTCGGCCCGGGCCGGGCCTTCGGCGTACGGGGCGAACTCGGCCGGATCGGCCAGTACGGACTCGTAGGCCGCGCGGCCGGCCGCCACCACCGCGCACCGGATGTGGAGGAACACGTCCCCCGGGAGGCCGCGGCCGTACTCGCGCCGGTCGAGCCGGTACAGCAGCCAGGACAGCCACTCGGCGAAGGCGACCACCCGGTGCAACGGGCCCGTGGAGAGGGCCACCGTCAGCGCCGCCGCGAGGAGGTCGGCGTCCGGGTCGGGCCCGGCAGGGCGGCAGTCTTCCAGCAGGTCCCAGAAGGCGTTCTCGTCCATGCCCGCAGCATGGCGGACGGCCGTGACGGGGCGGACCCGGTCGCCCGAGACCGCCGCCCCGCGCAGGTCCTTTCAGGCCACGTCCCAGACGCCGGTGGCGGCGGCCTCGCGGGCGTAGTCGGCGAAGTCCTTCGGCGGTCGGCCGAGGGCCTGCTCGACGCCGTGCACGAGGTGGGCGTTGCGGCCGTCGAGGATCATCGTGAACAGGTCGGCGAACTCCTCCGGGAGCCCGTTCTCGCGCAGTACGGCACGGTACTGCTCGTTGGTGACGGAGACGTACGCGATCTTGCGGCCGGTGGCCTTGGAGAGTTCCGCGGCGACGTCGTCGAAGCTGAGCAGGCGCGGGCCGGAGAGTTCGTAGATCTTGCCGATGTGGCGGTCGTCGGTCAGCGCGGCCACGACCACGTCGGCGATGTCGTCGGCGTCGACGAACGCCTCGACCGCGTCCGCCGTCGGCAGGGCGATCTCGCCGGCGAGGACGGGCTCCAGGAAGAAGCTCTCGTCGAAGTTCTGGTTGAACCAGCTGGCGCGGACGACGGTCCAGTCGGCGCCGGACGCCTGCAGCCGGGCCTCGGCGGCCGCGGCGGCCTCCTCGCCCCGCCCGGAGAGGAGCACCAGGCGCCGGGCGCCCGAGGCGACGGCCAGCTCGGCGAAGGCGCCGATCTGGTCGGCGGCGCCCGGGAAGGCCAGGTCGGGGTAGTAGGTGATGTACACCCGGTCGACGCCCTCCAGGGCCGGGGCCCAGGTGGCGGGCTCGTGCCAGTCGAAGGCGGGGATGGTGTGACGGGAGCCGATACGGACGTCGCGGCCCTGCGCGATGAGCTTCTCGGCGACGCGGCGTCCCGTCTTGCCGGTTCCGCCGATGACCAGGGTGGCCGTGTCCGTGGTCGGGTCCGTGGTCGTCTCCGTGGTCATGTCCGTGGTCATGTCCGTCTCCTTGGCGGTCTGGGCGTTGGCTGCGTTGTCTGCGTTGGCTGCGTGCTGCTCCGTGTTCTTCATGGCTACAGTCAAGCTCGGGGCGGTGAGACGGAACATAGCCCCAAAGCTCAACTGCATACGCGAGCGTCCAATGTTCGGGTGGGTGGGTGAGCGGATGGCCGGATGGCCGGGTGGTCGGATGGCCGGGTGGCCGGGTGGCCGGGTGGTCGGGTGGTCGGGTGGTCGGGTGGTCGGGTGGTCGGGTGGTCGGGTGGTCGGGTGGTCGGGTGGTCGGGTGGTCGGGTTGTTGCGGGGTTACGCCTGGAGGTTCAGGGCCGCCAGGCGGTCCGGGTCGTTGAGGATGTCGATGGCGACGATCCTTCCGCCCTGGACGGTGAAGGCCATCAGGGTGACCGGCCTGCCGTCCGCGAACGCCACGAAGCCGGCGGCTCCGTTGACCAGGACCGGCACCGCCGTCTGCGCGAAGGCCGCGAAGGTGATCGCCTGCGAGGCCACGGTGTCGGCGCCGCGCATCAGGCGTCCCGGCCGCAGTGCGCCGCCGTCGGCACGGGCCACCACGTCCGGGTCCAGGACGGACACCAGGGCGTCGAAGTCGCCGCCGCGCGCGGCGCTGAGGAAGGCGCTGACCACCTCCCGTTGCAACGCGAGGTCCGGGTCGGGTGCGGTGGGCGTGGCCTGGACGCGGCGCCGGGCGCGGCTGGCGAGCTGCCGGGTGGCGGCCGGAGTCCGGCCGAGCACCGGGGCGACCTCCTCGAAGGGCACGGCGAACAGGTCGTGCAGGACGAACGCCAGCCGCTCGGCCGGGGTCAGCGTCTCCAGGACCACCAGCAGGGCGATGCCGACCGAGTCGGCGAGCAGGACCTCGTGTTCGGGATCGACGGTGTCCGCGCGGCTGATCACCGGATCGGGGATGCGCACCTGCCCGTCCGGCCATTCCAGCGGGTCCTCGCGGCGGGATGCGCGCGAACGCAGCATGTCCAGGCAGACCCGGCCGACGACGGTGGTCAGCCAGCCGCCCAGGTTCCTGACCTCGTCGGCGTCGGCACGGCCGAGTTTGAACCACGCCTCCTGTACGGCGTCCTCGGCCTCGCCGAGCGAGCCGAGCATCCGGTAGGCGACCGCGCGGAGGTGGGGGCGGTGCTGCTCGAACCGCTCCGCGAGGAGGTCGTCGGCCCGGTCGTCGTCCCTCTCGTTCACGTCTCCGTTCATCCGTCACATCCTGCGGGCTGCCTCGCGGTCACGCCCAGGAGGGTCAGGGCCGCCGCCGAGGGCGAGTCCGGGGCCGCGCTGTACATCAGCATCCGGTGGCCGGTGCCGTCGCCGAGGTTCAGGGTCTCGAAGTCCAGCGAGAGCGGCCCGACCACCGGGTGGTGCATGGTCTTCACCCCGACCGTGCACTCCCGTACCGGCTGCCTGGACCACAGCTCCGCGAACTCCGGGCTCTGCAGCATCAGCGAACCGATCAGCTCGGCCAGCGCCCGGTCCTGCGGGTGCCGGCCGGCCACCAGCCGGAGCGCGGCCAGGGCGGTCCGGGCCTCGGTCCGCCAGTCGGCGTACAGCTCGCGGGTGTGGGGGTCGAGGAACAGCATCCGGGTGAGGTTGGGTCGGTCGGCGGGCCGGTCGGGGCCGTCCGCTGCGAGGTGCCCGGCGAGGAGCGCGTGGCCGAGCGGGTTCCAGGCCAGGACGTGGTTGCGGCGGTCCAGCACCACCGCCGGTACGCCGTCCATGGCCACGAGCAGCTGCCGGGTCGCGGGCCGCACGTACTCCGGCCGCGGGGCGCGCTCGCGCTGCGCGCGCTGCGGGCGGGCCAGGTCGCGGAGGTGGCCGTGCTCGTCGGGGGTCAGCCGTAACGCCCGTGCGAGTGCGTCGAGTACGGCGTCGGAGGCGTTGCTGCTCTGGCCCTGTTCGAGGTGGGTGTAGTAGGTGATGCTCACGCCGGCCAGCAGGGCCAGCTCCTCACGGCGCAGGCCGGGGACCCGCCGCCGGGTGCCGTGGACGGGCAGGCCCACGTCCTCCGGGCGGATCCGGTCGCGGCGCGAGCGGAGGAAGGCCCCCAGCGCCGTCGTCGAGCCGGGGGATGGGGATGGGGATGAGCCCGGGCCGGGGGCGGCAGGGGCTGCTGCGCCGTCGGATGCTGCTCTGCCGGACGCTGCTCTGCCGGACGCTGCCTTGCCGAGCGCTGCCTTGCCGAGCGCTGCCTTGCCGAGCGCTGCTCTGTCGAACGCTGCTTCGTCGATGCGGGCCATGGGTGCAAGTGTGCGTCGGCTGACCGCCGTTCGGAGGGCCGGAGGGTGGCCCTGCGAGTGCCACCTTCCGCATCACCAGCACCGACAGGCTTCTGGGTAACCCCGCCGGACCGGGCCACTGTCGTTCCCGAGCCCCTCGGCTCACCGATACGGAAAGAACCGTTCATCGGAACGGTTCGTCGGAACGGAAGGTGCCGGACATGGCAATGACGGAAGAACGGACCACGCCCACACCGCCCCGCCTGGACGGGCGGATGCGCCTGGTCCTGGTGGTGCTGCTGGTCGCGCAGTTCATGCTGGCGGTGGACTTCTCCATCCTGAACGTCGCCCTGCCGGTCATCGGCGAGGGGCTCGGCTTCTCCCTCTCCGGCATCCAGTGGATCGCGACGTCCTTCGCCCTGGCCGCCGCCGGCTTCACGCTCCTCTTCGGCCGCGTCGCCGACCTCTTCGGACGCCGCCGCCTCTTCCTCGGCGGACTCGCCGTCCTCGGCCTGTCCTCCCTCGCGGGCGGTCTCGCCACCACCCCGGAAGTGCTGCTGACCGCCCGCGTCCTGCAGGGCCTCGCCACCGCCGCCGTCACCCCGGCCGGGCTCTCCCTGCTGACGACCTCCTTCCCGGAGGGCCCCCTGCGGCAGAAGGCGCTCGGCCTGAACGGCGCGCTGATGTCGGCCGGTTTCACCACCGGAGCCGTCCTGGGCGGGCTCCTGACGGACCTGCTGTCCTGGCGCTGGGCGTTCTTCGTCAACGTCCCGGTGGCCCTGGCCGTACTGCTCGTCGCCCCCGCCGTCATCACCGAGTCCCGCCCGCCCGTCCGACCGCGGCTGGACCTGCCCGGCGCGGTGAGCGTGACCCTGGGACTGCTCGCCCTCGTCTACGGGATGACGCTCGCGGGCGAACACGGCTGGGGCCACGCTCCGGCCCTGCTCTGGCTCGGCGCCGGTGTGGTCCTGCTGGCCGTCTTCCGTGCGGTCGAGTCCCGGGCCTCCTCGCCGCTGGTACCGCTCTCGGTGCTGAGGCGGCGGACCGTGGCCTGGGGCAACGCCATCGGGCTCATCGCCTTCCTGACGGAGACCTCCCTGGTCTTCCTGATGACCGTCTACCTGCAGGAGGTCCTCGGCCGTTCCCCGCTCGCCACCGGGCTCAGCTTCTCCGTGCTGGGTCTGGGCACGGTCCTCGGCGGCGTGCTGGCGCCGAGGGTGATCGCCGCCGGCTCCACCCGGCGGACCCTGGTCGCGGGCGGGACGCTCCAGGCCGCTGCCACTCTCGCCCTGGTCGGGCTGGGTACGGACGGGGCGTCGCTGACGTCGCTGTGGCTGTTGCCGGTCGCCACGTTCGCGGGCGGTGTCGGCAACATGCTGGTGATCGTGGGCTTCATGGTCACGGCGACGACCGGACTGCCCGACCGTGAACAGGGCCTGGCCACCGGCCTGGCGACCATGACCCAGCAGGTGGGCATCACCCTGGGCACGCCGATCATGAGCGCGGTCGCCGCGTCGCGGGCGGACGTGATGGACGGGATCACGACCGCGGTCCTGGTCAACGCCGGGCTGGTGCTGGCCGGCGTACTGGCCGCCGCACGGTTCCTCGGGCAGCGGACCCCTTCGGGCGGATGACCACCGGCTCCCGGACCGCTGGATCAGGCGGACCTGCGCAGCCGGTTGCGGGCGGCCAGGCCGAGCATGAGGCCCCACAGGACGAAGAGGCCGTACCAGAAGAGACCCCAGGCGGCCTGCGGATGGGCGTCCTTGGCGGCGAAGTCGGGGGCGGAGACGACACGGCCGGCGGCGAGCAGGTACTGCAGCGCGAAGTAGGTGAAGCCCCAGAGGGTCATGCCGACCGAGGCGGTCAGGGACACGGCGCAGAGCGTACGGCGCGTGAGCCGGCGGCCCCAGGGCCGGACCAGGGCGAGCGCGACGACGGCACCGAAGACCGCGACCGCACCCATCACCCAGTAGCCGATCGCGGCCTCCCAGGTGCCGTGGGGTGCGGTGGCGAAGTCTCCGGGGAAGGTCGCACCGATTCCGGCGCCCCACCAGAAGTGGGGTGCCGCGTAGGCCAGCGCCGCCCCGGCCGCCGCGTAGCCCGGCCAGGCCTGGCGCCACCGGTGCCGTACCGCCGCCGCGGTCCCGGTCTTGGTCCCGGTCTTGGTGCCGGTCCCGGTCGCGGTCGCGGTCGCGGTCGCGGCCGCGGTTCCGGTGCTCGTCGCGGTCGCGGTAGCGGTCGACGCGGTGTACGTGGGTGCGGTCGTAACGGTCGCCATGTCTTCCCCCGAGGTCTCGTTCGCCGTCGACGCATCCACCGCGCCCCGTCGGGGAAAACACTGCCCGAACCGCCTGCAGGGGCGAGTCGGCCGCGGGGACCGACCTGTCTCCCCCGTACGGGGGAGACAGCCCGTGCGAGTCCTCCACCCCGACGAACCCGACGAGCGGACGAACCGACGAGCCGACGAGCCGACACCCCGGCAGGCCGACGAGCCGTCGGGCTCAGCCCTTGTGCACGCCCGTGTTCTGGCAGGCCGTGAGCAGCCAGGGGCCGTTCCCGTCCTTCGTCAGCACGTAGAGCGGCACGCCCTCGTCGCCTTCGCCCTCCGTCGGGTGGTAGACCTGGCTGACCTTGACCGCGGCCACGTCGGGGCGCAGGAACTGCACGTGGGTGACCTCGTAGGTGACCTGGCCGTCCCAGGACGCGTTCGGGAGCACCGCGCGGGTGAAGTCGGCTATGGCGTCCCGGCCGATGAGGACCTTGCCGTGAGCCGTGGTCCACAGCGCGTCGGGGTGGAAGAGCGCGAGGAAGGCTTCGGGGTCCTTGGCCCGCTGGGACGCCTGGACGTCGGCGACGACCTGCTTGATCGCTTCGATGTCGGCGAGCGGGGTCGCGTTCGTGCCGTCGGATGCCGTGTTCGATGTGGTGGTCATGTGGATCATGGTGCAACCTGAACCCCTATTGAGGTCAACCCCCTAAGATCACATGCTGATATGACGCGAACCCTGTATTTGTTCTGCTCCGCCGCCCCGCCCGTCTTCGACGTGGCCCGGGTGATCGAGGACGCCCAGGCCCGTGGCTGGGACGTCTGTCTCGGCCTGACGCCGACGGCTGCGCACTGGCTGGCCGGCAGTCTCGACGGTCTGGCGGCGCTGACCGGCCATCCCGTCCGCTGGCAGTACAAGTTCCCCGGCGATCCCGACGTGTGGCCGGCCGCCGACGCGCTGCTGTTCGCCCCGGCCACCTTCAACTCGGTCAACGCGTGGGCCCTCGGCCTCACCGACCGGTTCGTCGTCGGTGTCGCCGCCGAGGCGCTCGGGAAGGGCATCCCGGCCGTCACGATGCCGTGCGCGAACGAAGCCCTGGCCCGGCACCCGCAGTTCGAGCAGAGCCTGGCGGTGCTGCGCGGCGCGGGGGTGGAGGTGCTGCACGGCGAGACCGGTTACGTGCCGGGGCCGCCGGGGACCGACGATCCGGGGCCGTTCCCCTGGGACGCGGCCCTGGATGCCATCGGCCGCCGGGCGGCTGCCGGGGTCCGGCAGCCGGGGGTCCGGCAGGCCTAGCGTGCCGTCGGGGACGGGGGGTCACACCGCACTGAGGGCCGGCTCCGGCACGGCCTCCAGGACCGGGTAGTCGGTGTAGCCCTCCTCCCCCTGTACGTACATCAGGAACTCCGGCCGGATCGGGTTGAGCGGAGCACTTGTACGCAGCCGCTCCACGAAGTCGGGGTTGGCCAGGAAGCCCCGGCCGAGCGCGATCAGGTCGGCGCCGCCCTCCGCGAGCAGCCGCTCGCCCTTGCGCTTCCCGCCGTCGGCGGCCAGTTCCTCGTGCGACAGCTGCGGGTTGGCGATCAGCGTGCCCGGCCAGGCCCTGCGGATGCTCCGGTACAGGGGCTTGTCCGGGTCGGCGTAGACGACGTGCAGGTAGGCCGGGCCGATCTCGGCCAGGGCCGCCAGGAGCAGCGGGTAGATGGCCTCCGTGTCGCCCTCCTCCACCGCGTTGACGGTCAGTCCGGGCGAGATGCGTACGCCGACCCGCTCCGGGCCGATGGCCTCGGCGACGGCCCGGACCACCTCGACCACGAACCTGATCCGGTGTTCCACCGGGCCGCCCCACTCGTCGGTGCGGAGGTTGGTGTTGGCCGCCAGGAACTGGTGCAGCAGATGTCCGTTGGCGGAGTGCACCTCGACCCCTGCGAAGCCGGCCTCGACGGCGTTGCGGGCGGCGGTGGCGAAGTCGGCGATGGTGGAGCGGACGTCCTCGGCCGTCATCTCGCGCGGGTCGACGGCGTCCTGGAGGCCGCTCGGGGTGTGCAGCGGCTCGGGGAAGCGGACGGCGGAAGGGGCGAGCGGCCGGTGGCCGCTGGTGTCGGGGTGGCCGACCCGGCCGCCGTGCTGCAGCTGCAGGAACAGCCGGCCGCCGGCCGCGTGCACCGCATCGGTGATCCGGCGCCAGCCGGCGACCTGGGCCGGGGTGTGGATGCCGGGGATGTGCGGGTAGGTCTGGCCCACCGCGTTCGGGGTGGTCGCCTCGGCGATGATCAGTCCGGCGGAGGCGCGCTGGGCGTAGTACGTCTCCATGAGCTCGCCGGGCACTCCGTCGGCACCGGCGCGGTTACGGGTCAGCGGGGCCATCACCAGCCGGTTGGGGAGCTCCAGGTCACCGAGGCGGGCTGCCTGGAACAGAGTGGCGGGGCCGGACTCCCGGGTCCGGTCCTCGGTCTCGACCGGGCTCTGGATCGGGCTCTGGATCGGGCTCTGGATCGGGCTCTGGATCTGCTCTTGGATCTTGGTCGTCTTCGTCATGCAGGTACCGTAGAAGCTGACATCAGTGTCAGGTTCAAGCGATCCGGACGACGACCCGGACGAGGCGGGGAGGACGCATGCGCATCGGGCAACTGGCGGCACGCACCGGGGTCAGCGAGCGCTCGCTGCGCTACTACGAGAAGCAGGGGCTGCTGGTGTCCGACCGTACCCCGGGCGGCCACCGCGACTACGCCGAAGCGGCGGTCGACCGGGTCATCCACATCCAGGAGCTCTTCGCGGCCGGGCTGAACAGCCCGAAGATCGCACAGATCCTGCCCTGCATGCGGGACACCGACGGAGGACCGTCCGTCCGCGCGACCCCGCAGCTGGTCGCCGAGCTCACGGCGGAACGCGAACGGATCGACCGGATGATCACCGACCTGGTGCGGTCCCGCGAGGTCCTCGACGACGTCATCACCACCGCTTCGGTAGGCCTGTCAGTGGTCTGATGCATGATCGGCGCGTCGATCATTCGAGGGGACGGGAGCCCGGACGCATGCCGATCACGAACCAGCAGGTGGAGGAACACGCCTTCCTGCGCCTGCTGTACGCCGACGGGTACTACCCCGACCACGTCGTCGACCTGGGCAGGGCGATCCTGCTGCGGCTGTGCGAACGGATCGAGGCGGAGCAACCGCCGGATCTGGCCGCGCTGTACGTGCTGACGGAGGCGGCGACCGAGGAGTTCAACCGGCTCGACGCCGAGTTCGTCGCGGCCGGCAGCGAGATCGAGACGGTGGCCCGGGAGGAGATCGCCGAGGACTTCTGGTTCGTGGCCTCGGCCTACGGCTTCCCCGACGCGGACATCGAGGAACTGGTGGCGGCCCGCGACTGGTGAGGTGCCCGGAACGCTCCGAGCTTCAAAACCCGGTTTTGAAAAGGCAAGGGCCGGAGCGGTCAGGGGTGGTGGGGCGGAGGCGGGTCCTGGGGGTCCTCGACGTGGACCCGGATGTCGGCGTGGTGCCGTGGGGTGAACCGGGCGTTGTGCTTCTTCGCCGCGTGCTGGGCTTCCGCCTTACGGTCATAGACATGGCCGTCGGAATCCCCTTCGGGACACGACACTTCCCAGTCCCTGGAGTCCGCGCGCAGTCCGGGGGCTCCCGCCTGGGGCTGACCCGCCCGGTGCTGATGATCACTGGGTTTCGCCATGGGGATCGACCGTTCCGAGAGTGCTGCCGGGGCCGCCTGCGGCGCCCCCCTCTCAGCACAACACCGAACGGACACGGCGGCAAGCAGCCCACCCGGGCCGGCGCGGTCGCCCCTGCCGCCGCGGCCGCCGCGGCCGTTCCTGCCACGGCGGCCGCGGCAGGAACGGCCCGGGCAGACGGCACAACAACGCAGGCGTCAAGGGATTCTTGACAAGTCGGCCGCGTCAAGGTTTCCTTGACGCATGTTGATCTTGCATTCCAAAGACCGGCACCGGGACGTGTTCCCCGCCACCTCCTCCATGGCCGTCGCGCTGCCGCTCGGCGTGGCCCTGCCGGCCGTGACGGTGATGTTCGGCGACCGGTTCGGCACCTCTGCGACCATCGCCCTGATCGTCGTGGGCCTCGTGCTCATCGCCTGTACGGCCGGACTGGCCGCCCGGGCGGCGGCCCGTGAATCCGCCGAGCAGGCGCGCCGCGACGAGGCGGTCCTCGACGCCCTCGAACCCCTCGCCGGACTGCGCCGATGAGCGACGGACCACTGCTCCACCCGGCGGAGATGGACCGGATCCGGGAAGGGATCGCCGCAGCCGTCCTCGGCGCCCCCGAGGGGCTGGCCGACTCGCTCGAACACGACCCCCACGGGTACCTGCGCCTGCTCGACGCCTCGCGGGTCGGCGCCGAGGAGGCCGGCCGGCTGCTGCGCGAGGCCGTCCAGGGCGCCAGGGCGGCCGGCCACAGCTGGGACGCGGTGGGCCGCGTCCTGGGGGTGAGCCGCCAGGCCGCCCAACAGCGCTTCGCCGGCAAGGCCGTGGTCGGCTCGGGCCAGTCGGCCCCGCCCGCCGAGGGACCGGACGCCCCGAAGCGCCGCACCCTGAGCGGGTTGTCCGCCTTCAACGAGATGGCCGCCCTGGAAGAGGCCGGCCGCGACGGCTGGCACATGGTCGGCTACGGCCCCTTCTTCCACGAGGTGGAGGCGTCCGGCCACCCCTGGGAACACTGCCGGGTCACGCTCCCCTCCGTCGCGCGACACCGGCGGATGCAATCGGAAGGCTGGATCCCGGTCGGCGCCGGATGGTTCCCCTGGCGGTACTACAAGCGGCCCGTCAGCCCCGGCGCGTAAAGCGGGTCGTACGGCTCGTTCCTGAACGAGCCGGAACGAGCCGGAACGAGCCGGAACGAGCCGGGCTGCGGGTCTTGTGCCCGGCGATCTTGGTCGGCAGGGTGTTCGGGATGCGTACGGGGGTCGCGTTCCGGGCGACCTGCGGGGCACGGCGACCGATTCGACGCTTGGGGGGACCGGATGCTGACCGGGATCGTGATCGACGCGCTGGACGTCGCGCGCATGGACCGCTTCTGGCGGGACGCGACGCAGGGCCGGACGGGCGGGCTCCGGCTTCGCTTCGTACCGACGGCGACGCCGAAGACGGCGCACAAGAACCGACTCCACCTCGATCTGGCCGCGGGGCCGGACCCGGAGGCCGAGGTGGCGCGCCTGCTCGACCTCGGCGCGACGCGGGTCGACATCGGGCAGGGGGACGTCCCGTGGGACGTACTGGCCGATCCGGAGGGCAACGAGTTCTGCGTGCTGCGCCCCGGTCACCCGGGCGTGCTCGCCGACTCCGGTCTCGTCGCGATCTGCCTCGACGTCACCGAGGAGGAACGCCACGCGCAGCAGGCGTTCTGGCCCTCCCAGGCCGACTGGCATGCCGTCGAGTCCCACGACTGGGGCTTCCGGCTCCGCCGGAGCCCCACCAGCGCGGTCTCACTGGTGATGGGTCCGCCCGCGGCACCGAAGACGGCGCGGAACAGGCTCCGCCTGGAGGTCACCCGTCACGACCGGGAACCCGGCGAGTTCCTCGACGCCGCCGGGAACGAGTTCCACGTCACCAGCTGATCCCCGGACCGGCGTGAATCGCTGCGCCGACCGGTACGTGGCCGATATGCTGGGGGCAACAGTTACTCAGGCGCGGAAGGCCCCCCACTCGTCGTGGAGGGCCTTCTGTCTTGTCCGGCGGGGTTCCGCCGCGGGTTCTGTCCGGCTGCCCCGTCCGCCGACTGCCGGTGCCGGGTCGTCCCCGGTCAGGCGACCTGGAGCTTCGGGCGGCCCGCCGGGGTGGGCGGGGCCTGGTGGTACGTCGGCAGCTTCAGGTTGGGCAGGTCGCCCGCCTTGATGCGGCCGAGCGCCGACCGGAACGCCGCCTCCATGTCCTCCGGGGTCTCGTACTTCGCCGCCAGCGGGTGGAGCCGGTACGAGTTGCCGTTCCGCCCCTCGCTGCGCGGGCGCAGCACGATGTTCAGGTCGCACAGTGGCGCCATGAGTCCGCTGACCGCCTGCGGCGTGACTCCGTACTCGGCCGCCATGTCCTTCTGCCGGACCGGCAGCGTGCCGCCGAAGTCGCTGCGGGAGACCAGGTACTGGAGGAACTTGACGGCGGACCCCGACAGCGGCAGGGCCCAGATGCGCTCGGCGACGATCGGAGACATGACGTTAGCCATGGGACAGCCTTCCTCGAAAGCCGACGCCCGTGGAGGGGCAGGACGGCACCATCATCCGGTACGTCTCCTTCCGCGGTAGCCGGTTCCCGGATCGATACCGAGGTCCAGCTCCTCCTGATGGGCGCCCTCGGGCCCCACCGCGTACGGGAACGCGCCGGTGTCACGGTCGTGCCGGTCGGCGATTTCCGCGAGCACTTCGTGCTGGGCCGTGCTGTTGCCGTGGAACCACAGGCGCACGTTGATCTGGATCCGGCCGTTGCCCGCCTTCTCCACCCAGTTGTAGCCGCACAGCGCCTGGATGGCGCGGTTGACCGTCGAGCGCGTGATCATCTTGCCGCCCTTCTGCGCGGCGATCCTGTTGAGCCCGTCGGTGATCTCCTGCTGCGTGTACTGGGTGATGCCGGTGCCCGGCAGCTGTCCCCCGGCCACGAACAGGAAGACGCACAGCTGGGACTTGGTGATGCTGTTCGCGACGGCCAGCTGAGCCAGCAGCTGTGTGAACCAGTTGCTGGCCAGACTGTAGCCCGAGTCCCCGGCCATGTCGTGGACGGCTCTGGGGTCGGCGGCGTACTCGAAATGAACTCCGGTGAGCCGGCGGCGGCCGCCGGGGTCGGTGGTCTGTGCGACCTGCTCCCCCAGCTGTCGGCCGAGCACGGCCAGGATGTCCCCGAACTCGGCGTCGTCCCCGGCGGCGGCCGGGGCCGGCACCGCGGGTACGGGTCGGGGCCCGCTGTGTCGACGACGTGCGGGCGGATCAGATGTCACAGGACCCCCTTGCTACTCAGGCAGTCCGAGACTATCCAAAAAATCAACGTGTGCTTGTCTTTTGACGCGGTGGCGCGCCGGAGGAGCGGTAGACGAGCAGCGGATCCCCGGAGTGTTCGAACAAGGCGCCGGAAGTCCACGCCACGTGAAGTTTTTTCGGCCCGAAGGGCCGGAAGTCCACGACTGCTTGATTTTTGTTGACGTGATGGGCGCACATTTCGAGAGGTCCGCGCGTGCGCATCCGCCCCCGTACGCCCGCTTGCCCAGGCTTCCGACCTGCGGCGTTCCATGGCGGTCCAGCGCCGTGGAAAAGTACACGCCTGCTTGAGTTTTTCGCGAAATGTGCTCGCCAGGTACACATTTCGCGACCCCAAATGTGTCCTGGGGGACACACTCCCTCGGAGATAACCGCAGGTCAGAAGGCGTGTGTCGGCCGCGGCCTCTTCCTAAAGAGCAACCCGATGAGGGCCTGCTCGGGCGGCTCCGGGCCGTCCCGGGCCGCCTGCGCCCGGCGGCAACAGCCAATGCGACATGAACGGCAGCAGCAGCACCGCCCCGCCCCGTTCCGGCATCAGCCACCGCACCTGTGCCCCGGGCGACACATCTGCCGATCGATCGGGGCACCACCCCATCCCCGGCCCCGGGACCACACCGGCCATGTCCGTCGCAGTCCCTCGTGCCCAGTGAGGGCGCCCTGCGCCCGATCGGTGCCCCGGCGACCGTCAGGGAGCCGGGGCAGGGCATGAGGGCGGGCGGGTCCAGGGCGCCAAAGCGCCTGGCGAGGGGGTCTGGGGGGCGAGCAGCCCCCCATGCTGCGGCCGGTCCAGCGCGGCCAGGCGCTGGCGGGGTCCAGGGGCTGGCCCCTGGGACGTACGGTCCGCACTTCGCCGCGGACAAGAACAAGTCAGCAGCGGGGCACCGGTTGCTGCTACCGCTGCTCCCGCTGCTCCCGGTACCAGGGTGCGTACGCCCCGAATGCCTCGGCGAAGCGCGGGCCGGGGCCGGGGCCGCCTTGGAGTTCGGCCCACAACGTGGTGCTGTCGTACCAGTGGTCGACCGTCAGCAAGGACAGCAGTCGGCGCAGGCGGGCTGCCCGGGTGGCCTGGGTGGCCTGGGTCGTACTGTCCGGGAGGTGCTTCCCCTCCCCCACTGCCGGTGCTGCGCCCACGAGTTCCAGAGCGCCCGCCAGGTCGGTGTCGCCCTCCGGGAGGGGCAGGCCGAGCGCGCCGGCGATCGTTTCCACCAGTTCGCGCGCGGTCACCGGTTCGGGGTGTGCCGCGTGGAGCACATTTCCTGTAGTCGCCGTCCTGGCCGTCGTCGTTGCTGTCGTTGCTGTCGTTCCTGTCCCTGCTGTCCGTGTCGTCCCACCGCCGGTGCCGTCGGCGCGTAGGGCGAGTTCCGACAGGGCTCCTGCCAGGGCGTCCACCGAGATCATGGACATTCGAGCCCTGCCGCCCTCCACCCAGCGGGGCAGCAGGGTGAGCATCCGTACCAGCTCGGGCACGACCCAGCGGTCGCCGCGTCCGTACACCAGGTGCGGTCGCACCACGGTGCCGCCCGCGGCGAGTACGAGCCTCTCCCCCGCCAGCCGGGTGGCGCTGGTCACCGAGCCGGGCTCCTCGGCGAGTTCGCCTTCCGCCGCACCACGGTGGGCCCCGTCCCGGTACACGGCCGCCGTGCCGAGCTGGACGATCCGGCGCACTCCGGCACGTTCTGCCTCGGCGAGCAGAACGCGCGTGCCGGTCTCGTTGACGGCCCGGCAGTCTTCCTCCGAGCCACCGATCCGAGCCGCCAGGTGCAGCAGGACTCCTGTCCCCTCGCAGAGTCCGTGCAGTGTTTCCGGCTTCGTCAGGTCGCCCCGTACGACTTCCACCCCGGGCAGCTCCGGAAGTTCCCGGTCGCGGAGCAGCACCCGCAGCGGCACCCCTTGCGCGACCAGTCGTTCGACCACGTGTGTGCCGACGAAACCGGAAGCGCCCGTGACCAGCACCCGTTCCTCCGTGCCCTGCCCTGGCGTTGTCCTGCTCGACGTCGCCATCGCCATCGCATCCCCCTCGGAGCAGATCTGATTGCATCCCTGCGCATTGGAACATACCAGCCGACTGGTTTTTTTCATGCCCGGGATCCATGCCTGTGTGTTCCGTGTGCGTTCTGAGGTGCGATTGGCCTAGGCTCGCCCTCGGAGGTCCCCATGCACCACGAGCAAGACACCCTGTTCGCGGCGGTCGACGCGCTGCTGGCCCAGACCGCGGGCAAGGACGCGCTGCCCGCGCCCGACGAGCGCAAGCGGCTGCGGGAAGCTGCCGGTCTCAGCCAGGACCAGGTCGCGCGGGCCCTCTCGGTGCGCCGGGAAACGGTGACCTCCTGGGAGTCCGGCCGTACGGACCCCCGACCGCCGAAGCGAGCCGCGTACCTGCGCCTGCTGGACGGCCTGGCCGAGCTCCACCCTGCGGATCCGGAGTCTGAGCAAGAGCGGGAGCAGGTGCCCGAGTCCGGGTCCGGACCCGAGCCCGCATCCGAGCCCGCATCCGAGCCCAAGTCCGCGTCCGCACCCGTTGCCGCGCCCGAGCCGCCTCGCGGGAGCGCGACCACGTCCCCCGCCGCTCCCCCGGACCCGGCAGGGCCACTCGCTCCGGCGCCCGCTGCCACAAGCGAACCTGAGGCGGAGACGGCACCCGAACGGGAGCCGGGGCAGGATCCCGAGCCGGAACCCCAGCCGGACCACACCCCCGAACCCGCCCGGCCCCGGGCCCGTCGTACTGTCCCCGACCGGCACTCACACACGCACGCACACGAGCGCGGACCCGGCACCGGCAGTGGCACCGGCAGCCGCACGGGCACCGGCACCGGCACCGGCACCGGCCACGGACCCCTCGCCGTGCTCGACGGCACCGGCCAGGCCCATGCCGTCGGCGGGCTGGTCCTCCAGCACCCGGCCGCCGACCTCCCCGCCCTCCTCACCTGGGCACTCACCGAGGCCGGTCTCCGCTCCCCCCGCCTGCACCCCAACGGCCGTGACGGCGACCCGCTGCTGGTGCTCACCGAGGCCGCCACCGAGGCCCTCGGGCTGCCGCTGGTCCTGGAGGACCGCCGGGGCCTGCGCCTCCCCGACAACCACCCGGTCGTCAGGCAGCTGACCAAGGCCAAGTGGCAGCTGACCCGGCGCGGGTTCGGCCCGTGGCCCCGCATCTACCGGCCCGCCTCCCCCACCGCCGGCCGACAGTGCGTGCAGCTCGCGGTGCTCCCCTGGGGGGCGCTCGACCCCCGGGCCTGGGGCGAGCACACCGCCGGCCTGCCCGCGCCCGAGCTCGCCGACCTGCTCACCACCTACGCCGGCCGGGTGCTGACCCCGCGCGGCTCCACCGCCGTCACCGGACTGGAGCTGATGACCGCCCTGCGGCCGCCGACCCGTGCCGCCAAGGACCCCGAGAGCGGTGCCTGGGTGCCGGCCGCCGTAGCCGGCTCGCTCACCCGCGCGGTCGACCCCGCCCCTCCGGAGGCCCCGGACGAACACCCGGTCGTCGCCGCCCTGTACCCGCGCGGCCACCGGCGTACGCCCGACGAGGTGCTCGACGAGGAGGCGTACGACTGGATCCGCGACCCCGAACTCCTCACGGACGCCGAGTGCGCGCGCACCCACGCCGTCGGCGTGGACGTCAACATGGCCTTCGCCGCCGCGGCCAACCGGCTCACCGTCGGCACCGGGCCGGCCGTCCGTCTTCAAAACCCGGTTTTGAACCCGAAGCTCCCCGGGTGCTGGCTGGCCGACCTTTCCGGCATCGAACTCGACCCCCGGCTGCCCAGTCCGTTCACCCCGGACGGCCGCCCGCCCACCGGCCCGGCCTGGTACGCGACCCCGACCCTCGCCTACGCCGCCGAGCTCGGCCACGAAGTCCGCCCCCTCGACGCCTGGGTCCGCCCCGAGCACGGCCCGTACCTGGACCCCTGGTACGGGCGGCTGCGCGACGCGTACCTGGCCACCATGGCCGACCTCGGGGTCACCGCCGCGCTGTCCGAGGCCGAGTTCCTGGACGCCATGGAGATCCACAAGGCGAAGGACCCGGTCCGGGCCGCGGTCCTCTCCGCGATCAAGGCCACCGTCAAGGGCGGCATCGGCAAGCTGCGGGAACGCCCGCAGGGGGCCGCGTACCGGCCGGGCGAACCCTGGCCCGCGTTGGAACGGCCCACCTGGCGGCCCGACATCCGCGCCGCCGTGATCGCCACGGCCCGGGTCAACATGCACCGCAAGATGAACAAGCTGGCCAACGCCGCCGGCCTGTACCCCGTGGCGGTCCTCTCCGACTGCGCGGTGTACCTGTCCGACGGGCCGAGCCCGCTCGACTTTCTCCCGCGGACCCCCGATGGCAAGCCGCTGCCCGGCGGGTTCCGGCTCGGGGTCGGCCCGGGCATGGTCAAGCACGAGGGCACCCAGCCGATGCTGTGGGCGGTCCAGCTGCTCGACCAGGGCCACAACCCGGCCCGGCACATCAAGGGCCACGACGCCGCGGCCGACGGGGAGTAACGGACACCCATGCCCGAGATCAGCGACAGCCTCACCCGAGCCGACGAGCAGCACTTCACCCGGCCGATCCCCAAGTCGGCCGGGGCGCGGATGCGGTTCCTCGTCAGACAGCTCAAGTCGACCCGAGCGGCCGCCACACTGCTGGGCATCTCCCAGCGCACCGTCGAGCGCTACGTCAAGGACCGGATCAGGCAGCCCAAGCCGGCGCTCGCGGCCCGGCTGGAGGCCGAGGTACGGCGCCGCTGGCAGCCGGTGGTCCGCAAGCGGGCGCGCGACACGGCCGCCCGTACGACCGGCATGGTCATCGAGACCCGAGCCCGGTTCGGCTTCACCGCAGCCCCTGGAAGCACCGACGACGGCCGGATGCGCCGCATCACCCAGCACCTGCCCCCGGAGTACGCCGAACGCCTCTTCGCCGCCCAGGCGGCCGGTGCCGCCGAGGACCGGCTCCGGCACATCGCCGCCGAGGGCCTCCAGGAGCTGTACTTCAAGGACGGCGGCGCCCGCGCCCAGGGCTTGCTGGTGGAGTTCACGGACATCGACTACGTGGACTTCAGCTTCTAAGGCGGCCGGCTTCAAAACCCGGTTTTGAAAAACAGGTCGGAGGTCGGGGTTACCGGGTGCACAGCGATTCGGCGACGGTGACGGAGGACGGGGCGAGCCGGGTCGCGCCGTCCTCGATGTCCCAGAGTGAGTTCTGCAGCAGCCGTCCCAGGGTCCAGCCGGTCGCGCGTGCGCGGTCCAGGCCGAGGACATCGGTGAGCAGGTCGAAGCGGCGCTGCACGATGCGCAGGCTGTCGCCCTTCGCGACGACGTCGTCCCACCTGCTGTCCAGGGCGGGCCACAGATCGAATCCCGGGTCGCCGGCGAGCGGCTCGGGATCGATGGCGATCCACGGCTCGCGCTGTGCGGCGAGGACGTTGTCGTAGTGCAGGTCCCAGTGCAGCATCCCGTCCCCGGGCTCACCGGCCAGCTCCGCCACCGCCGATGCCCAGCTCCGCAGGAGCCGGCGGTCGGCCGGGTCGGCCAGATGCGTGATGGCCCGTGGGACCTGCTCCAGCATCTCGGAGGCGATGTCGCCGAGACTGCGCAGTCCTTGCGGCGCGGGCACTGCGACCAGCCGCGCAAGAAGTCCGGCGAGGGTGCTCATCGCCGTGTCGTCGTCGCTGATCGAGGCGAGGGTGCGGGCTCCGTCCAGCCGCTCCAGGAGCATGCTGCTGCTCACGGGGTCGTGATCGAGCAGCTGCACCATCCCTCTGCCGTTCCAGGCGCGAAGGCCGATCAGCGCGGCGGTGGTCTCCTCTCTGGGCATCTGGAGCCTGAGGACCGCGGGCGTGCCGTGGCGGAGCAGTACCGGCAGCACCAGCGAGGCCTCCCCGGCTGCTGCAGCGCCGTCCCGTTCCAGGTCCCAGCGTTCCAGCAGCTCCGCCGCCAGAGCCGGTAGCCCGGCGAGCCAGGCCCTGCCTGCCTCACCGAAGCCCGTGGCGTACGAAGCCGCCAGGTGTCGAGGGACCTCGTCTGCTGCCAACCGGCTCACACCGGACCTCTTTCGCAGGGAATCGAGTTCGCGCCGCAACCTACCGGAGGCCAACTCTCGCAGGCGTACAGATCGCGGAGTCGGCCCGGTCTTCAAAACCGGGTTTTGAAGACCGGGCGGGGGAGTGGCACGAGGGGCAGGACGAGGGCACACAACGAGCGGCGGCCCGCCGCCTCCGGGAGCGGGTGCTCCGGAGGCGGCGGGCCGCCGCTTTTCAAAACCCGGTTTTGAACTGTGTGTCGAATACAGCTGTTCTCGGGACCCCTACAGCTGGTCCAGCAGCAGTTCGGCCAGGCGCCGCCGGTAGTCGCCGTCCGTCAGTTCCGCGAGACCTGCGACCAGGTCCTCCGGCCGGTCGGCCGTTTCGAGCAACTCGGCCAGCAGCGGGAGTATGGGCACCACCCCGGGCAGCACCGGCTCCGGCGCAGGCGTCTCGCTCCGCGGCTTCACGACCGGTGCCGACACCTGCTCGGGCACCGGCGTCGGCGCGGGAGCGACCGGGGCCGGAGCGGCCGCGGCAGCGGGCTCGGGAACCGGGTTCGGGGCAGTGACCGGCGCGACGGGTGCCGCGGCGGCAGCGCCCGGTGCCGGTTCCGGCGTCGGGGGAGTGGCCGCCGCAGCGGCGGCCGGAGCGGGCTCGGCCGGGGGAGTGGCGGCGGCCGGCTTGGCCTTCGGCAGCTCCGCCTGGCGCTGGAGCTCGGCGAACTGCGTCCGCTGCTCCTCGTGGTCGGCCGTCCGGGCGGCCAGCTCGCGCGCCGCCTTCAGCTTGAACACCCCCGCGTCCACCCGCCGCTGCAGCTCGGGGGCGAGCCGCAGCAGGGAGAGCCGGTGCGAGACGTACATCTGCGACTTGCCGATGCGCGCGGCGACCTTGTCCTGGGAGCCGTACCTCTCCACCAGGTTCTGGAGGAAGGCGGCCTCCTTGCACGGCTCGATCGCCTTGCGGTGGATGTTCTCGATGATGACCGCTTCGTCGAGCAGTCCCTTGCCGTCACCGAGGTGGTCCTGGACCTTGATGTCGATCCGGGTCCAGCCGAGCTGACGGGCGGCGGCGAAGCGCCGGTTGCCGTTCACCACGACCCAGTCCGCGGTGCCGATCGCCTTGGTGTGCTCCGGCTTGAGCCGCAGGAAGACCTCACGGGAGACGACCACCACCGGCTGGAGCTGGCCCACCTCCTTGAGGGTGACCATCAGCTCCTCGAAGCCCGGGTCGCTGGTGCTGTACTCGCCCTCCCGGCGGGGGTTGCCCGGGTTGCCGACGACGGTGTGCATCAGCGCCGTGGTCGGCGGTGCCGTGGCCTCCGGCTCCGCCGACGAGGGGGAGGCCGAGGACTTCTCGCCGATGAGGCTGGCGAAGTTGGTGCGCTTGCTCATCGGCGCTTGGCCCCCGCCCCGATTTCCAGGGCGAGCTTGTAGAAGTCCTCGCGGGCTTCCATGGCGACCCGGTTCTTCTTGTAGCGCGTGACGACGGTGCCCTCGACCGCCGCCCGGGCGTGCACCTTGTAGTGCCGGATCACGGTGTTGGCGAGGTTCCAGCCGCTGCCCTCGATGAACGCCCGGGTGTCCTCCAGGTCGGCGATGCCGTCCCGCGGGTCCCAGTTGTTGATCACCACCCAGTAGGGGAGGCCGAGCGGCTTCACGACCTCTTCGATGGTGGTCTGGGTCGGGATGAAGCCGAGCGGTTCCGGCTCGACGGGGATGATCAGGTCGTCGGCGTTGGCGAGTACGGCCCGCATCGCGTCGGCGGCGGCGCTGTCACCGAACGGGTCGCCGGCCCGGCCCAGCTCGTCCTCCGGCAGGTCCATCCAGCCGGGGGTGTCGATGAACGCGTGCTTGACCTTGCGGGTCTTCTTGAGGTCGGGAAAGTAGGTGAGGTCCTTGCGCGACTTGGTCTGGATGAAGGAGAACGGCAGGTCGTCTCCGACCCGCTCGGACCACCAGGTCGCAGAGCCCTGCGGGTCGCTCGAAACGGCGACGACGTAGTCGGGCTCTCCCTGAGGGGCTTCACCGAGGACCTCGGCCGCGACGGCGGCCACGTTGACGGTGAGAGTCGATTTACCGACTCCGCCCTTGCGGTTGATGACGGCAGTGATGCGTGCCATGAGTTGGTACTCCGTAGGTTCCGTGTGCTTCCCGACCATCCGAGGGCCGGTACTAGCGGACCGGGACAGCATTGCACGTCAAGAGCTTTTGCCGGAATCTCACACCACCGAATCCACACCGGAGTTCAAAACCCGGTTTTGATGATCTTGCCCAACCCTCCCAATCCACCCGGGTGCTCGGAGCGGAACACCGACTTTGGCCTTCGACTGCCGCCGGAGTTTCAAAACCGGGTTTTGGCGATCATGGTTTATGGGGGGCGGCTTCTGTCAGGCGGTGGGCGAGGTCGAGCAGTTCCGGCAGGCGCAGTACCCGGCCGTCGAAGCCCGGGAGGGGGACGTGGAGCGGCCGGGTCCAGGGGGCGGGGATCGCGTCCGGCCCGTAGTACGCCCCCGCGAGAGCTCCGGTCACCGCGGCGACGGTGTCCGTGTCACCGCCGAGGTCGACCGCCGCGCGTACCGCGTCCTCGAAACAGGTCGTCGTGCGCAGGGCCCAGACGGCGGAGCCGAGGCAGGGCCAGACCGCACCGTTGAACTCGGTCGCCCGGTCGGGGTGCCAGTCGGGCGCGAGGACCGCCGCGTAGCGCCCGCGGTGGTCGGGGTGGACCAGAGCCAGGACGTGGGGGAGCGCGGTGAGGGGATCGGTGTCCTCGAACGTGACGCGGATGAGTTCGTGGAGGATCGCCGTACCTTCCCAGGCTGCGCGGTCGCCATGGGTGAGCGCGGCGATGCGACGGGCCGCGTCCATGCTGGCTTCCCGGCCGGCGGGGGCGAAGTAGACCGCCGATGTCGATGCCCGCATCAAGGAGCCGTTCCCCGCTGCTCGCCGATTGACCTGGAAATGGAGCGCCGCGGCGAGGTCCCAGGGCATGCCGTTGGTCAGGACGTCTTCGGTCTGCAAGCCGATGTCCTTGGGTCCTGCCGCCGCCCACCGCCGGAAACGGGCGAAGACGTCCGGCAGGTCCAGGCCGCCCCGCTCCAGCAGGGAATCCGCCACCAGCACGGCCATCTGCGTGTCGTCAGTGGCCTCGCCGGGGTCCCACCCGCCGCCCCCGCTCATCTCGCCACCGGCACCGGGCACGGGAAACCGTGCGGAGAACGCCCCGGGGGGACCGAACTCGAAGGGGCCGCCCAGCGCATCACCCACCGCCGACCCGACGATCGCCCCGACGGCCCGCTGAATCCGCATCATGCGCGCAGGCTATCCGGGCACCGCCGTCCCGGCGGAGGCCTCGGGGAGGCCTCGGCGAGGCTCAAGGAAGCATCAGGGGAGGTCCTCAAGGACCCATGACCGGGAGTCCTGCGTCGAGGGCAATGACGTCCCGCTGTCCATTCGGGCCGGATGCCGCAGGTTCAGGCTGCCCGGGTGCCGGTCGGAGACCGGAGAGGCACCGCGCGAAGCGGGGCGCGGTCAGTGTTCCGGGAGCGTTATTCCGAGTTCGCGCATCGCGGCGGACGGGGGGCCGGCCGAGCGCTGGGTCTTGTGGCCCGTCACGCCCGGGGCCAGCGTGCGGGGGTCGATCGCCTCCGAAGGGGAGCTGGAGGCGTAGCTGCCGGCGGGCTGCTGGTCCCGGTCGTGGGGGAGCAGCCAGAACACGCGGCGCAGGAAGGTGCCGGAGACCCGGGACGCCTTGGCCGTGGGGGAGAGGGTGGCGTAGCCGACCATCCGGCCGTCGCGGTGGTACGGCGGACGGCCCCGGCGGCTCTGCAGCCGGTCGAGGGACTGGCGTACGTAGTCCAGCTCTTCGATCGGTTCCAGCCAGATGATTTCCGATTCGTGAGCGATCTGCTGGGGCTCGATGAGGGCGCTCACCGGACATCCTCCTCACCCTCGTCGGCCAGCAGGCCGATCCCGGGGTAGTACTTGCGCTGATTGGACGTCAGCATCTGCTTCGGGCTGGTCATGCCCACGGTTTCCCGGACCCGGGCCGCGAATGCGCGGGAGGTCACGGGGTTCGCCCCCTCGTCGATGCACCACTGCCTGTACGCCTGGTACATACGGCTCTGCTCCGCGCGCAGTTCGGGCCCGAGGGCGCACGCCTCGCCGATGAAACGGCCCATGTGGTCCTCGGTCTCCGCGTACGCGGTCGTCGCGATGCGTACCCTCCCCGGTCCGGTCAGGTCCTTCTCGCCGCCCAGGTAACGGCGGGCGCCGTCGATCAGCCAGGCGAGAATTCCCGGCCCCTCCTCCTGTACCAGCGCATCGGCCAGGTTGTCGACCTTCCGGTGGTCGGGGACCACCCGTTCGAACGGAATCAGCCGCATTCGGCGCCAGAAGGCGAAGCCTCCGGTACCCACCTCGGGCCGGTGGTTGCCCAGCAGCCACAGCTTGTGCGTCGGGTCGAAGGAGAAGAAGTCCTGCCGCATCCGGCGGGCCTTGATCCGGTCGCCGCCCGTCAGCAGCTTGACCCGCGCCTCGTCGAAACGGTCGCCCGGCTTGAGCTCGGAGCAGACGATGACCCGGCGGCCGTGCAGTTCGGCGAGGTCGGTGGGGTGCCCCTCGAACGGCTTGGCCATCAGGAAGCCGGGCGGGGCCGCGTCGGCGTAGTCGCCCAGCAGCTTCACCATCACGTCCAGGAGCACGGACTTGCCGTTCTTGCCCATGCCGTACAGGAAGGGCATGATCTGCGCGCCGACGTCGCCGGTGATGGAGTACCCGAGCAGCAGGTGCAGGAAGCTGATCATCTCCGCACCCTCGGCGTCCTCGCCGAAGGTGTCCCGGAGGAACGACTCCCACCGCCTGATCGGGATGGGCTCGGGCGCCACCGAGGTGGCCCGCGAGTGGTAGTGCTTGCCCGGGTCCGGTGCGCTCATCAGACCGGTACGGAGGTCCACCACGCCGCGCGGGGTGCACAGGGCGTACGGGTCGGCGTCCAGCTGGGTGGCGTTGAGGACCATGCCGGGTGCCGACTTGGCCTGCAGCAGCATGGCCTTCATGCCGGCCGTGGACAGGGCCCGGCGGCGGTGCTGGCGGAGGCTGGTGGTGGTGTACTCGCCGCTCGGGTCGTGCACCGACAGCTGCTCGGCCATCTCTCCGGCCGCCCAGACGACGGTGTCGTCCTCGTCGAGTTCCCAGCGGTGCCCGGCCCACTTGTACCAGCCGAGTCCGGGCACGTGCCGGTAGTCGCGGCCGTAGAGCCGTACGAACAGCTTGGCGTTGCCGCGGTCGGTGAGGCTGTCCGGGAGCAGGCCGTCGACGGTCGCCTGGGGGAAGCCGCCCGGCTGGGGCTGCGCGGGCAGCGGGGAGGGCCCGGCCGCGAGGATCTGGCGGGCGACCGCGACCGGGTCGAAGTCGCCCTGAACGACGCCCTGCGGGATGCCCTGCGCAACGGGCTCCGGGCCCGGGGGAGCGGCCGGGGCCGGCGGGCCGGACGGGCTCGTGCCCGGGCCGTCGTACGTGGCGGTGCCGTCATACGTGGCAGGGCTGTCGTACGTGTCGAAGGTGTCGAACCCCTCGAAGTCGAACGGAGGCTGCGTCACCGGCGGCCTCCCGTGTACAGGGGCTTGCTCTGGCCCGCGGTCATGCCTCCGGCGATGATCTGCCGGGCCCTGGCCTGCTGTCCGGGCCGTACGTGGTCGGCGACGTCCTGCAGGGCGCGTTCGCCCTCGGCGGCACCCAGGTGCCCGGCGGCGACCAGCCCGCCCACCGTGTACGCGGCCCGGTTGAGCTTCTCCGAGAAACCGGCCCCCTCGGACTGCCGTCCGCACTCGGCGACTTCGGCCAGGACGGTGCTCAGGACCGCGGCCGCGCGTTCCCGGCCGCCACCGGCCGCCTGAACGGCCTGGCGGGCCCTGGAGGGCGCAGCGGGCCCCGGGGCGGCCGCCGGCCGCTCCACGCCCCGTGAGGGGCCCTCAGGGGCCCCTGAGGGCGCCAGGTGCCCCGTACGGATCAATTCCCCCGCCAGCCACTCAGGGAGCTCTGCAGGGGTCCTGCAGGGGCCCACGGCCTCGTACCGTCCCGCCTCGGTCACCGTGCCGGGCGCGACGATGTACCCGCCCTCGGCCCGTACGTCGACCTGCCAGGCGAGGGCGCGGCCGCGGCTGGAGCCGGTGGAGCACAGCCAGGTGCGCCCCGCTCCGGCCCGGTACCACAGGTGCAGCCCGCCGGAGGGGGTCCGTACGCGCAGGGTGTTCTCGTCCTCGGCCGGGTCCGGGGCACCGCGCAGCGCGGCCAGCACGGCCAGGGTGTGGAAGCCGTTGGCGAGGCCCGTCAGGTCCACGGTGTCCGCGATGCCGATGCCCGGCAGGATCCGGTCCCTGGGCGGGACTTCGCCGTCGTGCGCGTCCACGTCGACGACCACGAGGCCGGCCGCACCCGTGGCCACCGCCACGCCGAAGCCCGGGTTGGGCCTCCACCAGCCGTCGATGCGCGCCGGGTCGGTGGTGGCCGCGTGGAAGCCGTGGCACCAGCGACCGACCGGGATGCACGGGCATCCTGCGGCACGGTGGCCGTCGGCGCGGCACAGCACGCAGTTCTTGGGCGGGGTCTTGAGCAGCGGGGCGAGCGGGTGCACCGGCCAGCCCTGCTCGGCGCACCAGCGGGCGACGGCGTGCGGGGCGGGCGTGGGGGAAACGGCCGTCATATGGCCACCCGCCTGCCGGCGGCAGGGGAGGGGGAGCCCGCGGGAGCGACGGAGACGGTCCGGGAGTTCGGAACAGCCCATGAGTCGCTGCATGAAACCTGCAGCTCAGAGGGCATGTCCAACTCCAACAGCGACCGAAGCGACTCAAACTCAACTATGGGGCCGTCACACCCTAGCGGACGGCGTGGCAAAGCGGACGGACCGGACCGGCGTGGCGAACGGGTGACGGCGGTGTTGACGCAAGTCCCGCAGGGAAGTCCCGGAGGGGGAGAAGACCAGGGGCGGCGTCAGTCACCCGTCCTTTTCGGCCCCCGCCCACCCCTCCCACCCCCGTGCACCCCTTCCCTGGGGAGACGGGGCCACCGGACCCCGTTCCCCGCCGCCAGGCCGGGCCCGCAGCGACCGACAGCGACTCGGCAGCGACGGAACGTCCTGCGGAAAGCGACCGAGGGCTTTCGGTCGCTGCTTCAGTCGCTGAGGAAGAATCACAGGTCAGAGCGGGTAGGAAAGATCAAACAGCGACTGAAGCGACTGAAGGTTCCTATCTATGACACGAATGCGCACGCGCGAATGTCTTCATATACCGGAACTTGGGTCGCTTGGGTCGCTGACCATCCCCCGCACCCCCTCTGACCTGCAGGGATGTTCAGCGACTGAAGCAGCGACCGAACCATTTCGGTCGCTGCTCCCTCAGTCGCTGCCGGCCGGAGCCCGCCGGGGCGGGCTTCCGCGGAGCGACTGAAGCGACCGACGTTTCCGACTGCCGCGAGGTGACATAAACCAGCATATCAAACCGTCTGGTCTGTTTGCTGGCTCCTCAGGGTGAGGACGGGGGGAGCGGCCCGAGTCTGTCCAGCGTCTCCGCGGCCGCCATACAGGGCAGGACCAGCTCCCAGACCCCCGCCAGGGAGCGCTGGGATATCCACGCCGGGTCGTCCCGGCCCAGCACCTCCAGGCCGGTGGTCGTGGCCACGACCACCGCTGCCGCGCTCCGCGGGTCCACTCCCGGCAGCAGGGCCCCCTCCGCGGCGGCCTCCGCGAGCAGCCGGCCGACGTGCCGCCGCCACTCCGCCCGCAGGTCGCAGGAGGTTTCGAAGGCGGCCTCGCGGCCGAGCCGAAAGCCGGCCCGCACCACTTGGTCCCCCCGCAGGACCCCGGCCAGGGCGTAGGAGGTGTCGGTCAGCGCCTGCAGGGCGGACGTACGGGTGGCGTAGACGTCCGTGGCCACAGCGCGCAGGGCCCGGGCCGCGGCCCCTTCCACGGCAAGGCCGACCGCGGCCTTGTTCTCGAAGTGGAAGTGCAGCGCACCGGGGCTGACGCCTGCTCCGGCGCTGATCATGCTCAGTGTGGCCTCGGCGTATCCGCATGAACCGAATGCCGCGGCGGCCGACTTGATCAGCGCGTGGCGGGTGCGCGCGGCGCGTTCCTGTTTGGTCACGGAGAGCTCCTGTGTGAGATCTTTACCCATTATTAAACCGCGCCGTTGGTATGATTCCGACGCAAGTCGACCGATTGGCCGAACGTTTGCCATCCATGAACCGCATCTCCCTGCGGGAACCCTGACCTTGACGGCGCCACAAGCCCCTGCTCCGGGTTCGATCCGGAGCAGCCGGCCCGCCGAACAGCCCTCTTGCGTCCCTCTTGTCCAATTTCACCCGCATATACCCAGCTCGTGAAAGACCCATGACAAAAAACCGGGGCGTCTGTATCTTTGCTGCCGAGGGCGACCGATTCGATCACCCACGGGGGAGAAATGCATCAGGCTGCAGTAATCGACTGCTTACGACCCGGCGCGACGGAGCTGAAACCGGCTTCCCACGAGCTGTGCCACCGGGTCCGTCCGGAGGACGCGTTCGCGCTCGGCTGGACCGAGTTGGCGAAGGATCGTTTCCTCGTCAGGGTCGGCTGGCCGACCAGTCACCCTTTCTTCGCCCCCGTCCACGGGGGCATCCACGACCCGCTGCTGATCGTGGAGACCATGAGGCAGTCGACGATGGCGGTCCTGCATGCGGGGTACGGCATCCCGCTCGACCACCATTTCCTGCTCACCGAACTCGAGTACGTGTACCACCCGGAAGGGTTCGAAGTCGGCGGTCCCGAGGACCGGGCAGACCTGGAGATCACCTTCTCCGATCTGGTCCACCGGGGCCGGAACCTCTCGCACCTGACCGTCGACTGGGTGATCCGCCGCGACTGCCGGACCGTCGCCACCGGAGGCGGACGGGCCCGGCTCATCAGCCCCGGCGTCTACCGCCGGCTGCGCGGCGGCCGTGACACACCGGTCAGCTTCCGGCCCCAGACCCACGCCGCGGACGCGGCCCTCGTGGGACGGTCCCGACCCGAGGACGTCCTCCTCTCCCCGACTCCGGCGAACGGACTGTGGGAGCTCCGCCCGGACACCGAGCACCCCACGCTGTTCCAGCGTCCGTCCGATCACATCCCGGGAATGCTGCTCTTCGAGGCGGCCCGCCAGGCCGCCGCCGCGGCCGTGGCACCCGTACCGTTCCTGCCGGCCCGCGGCAGCATCGTCTTCCACCAGTACGCCGAGTTCGACAGCCCCTGCCTGGTGGAAGCGGTGCCGGTCCCCGCGAGGGAGCACGGAACCTCCACCCTCGAGGTCACGGGCCACCAGGCGGGGGCCCCGCTGTTCCACTGCACCTTCACCACGCCGTTGTCCTTCTGACCCGGCACCCCGG
The DNA here is from genome assembly GCF_040684755.1 of Streptomyces sp. NPDC089799. NCBI lineage: Bacteria > Bacillati > Actinomycetota > Actinomycetes > Kitasatosporales > Streptomycetaceae > Streptomyces > Streptomyces sp. NPDC089799. The sequence continues at coordinate 77,119 of NZ_JBFBGR010000032.1, forward strand.
CACCGGGCTGACCCGGCTGACCCGGCTGACCCGACAGTCCTTCTGTTGAATACAGACCAGCTGGACTGTATTCGAAGATCCTTTCGGCGTCACATTGACCATCAATGTCCATAGTCGGGCCTATTGCCGGCCCGACTATGGGCTATTTCACGCCATTGACCACTCTTTGACAAACCGACGGCGCGGTTTATACATTCTCTGACGTTGGCACGTTAGGTCATGAGACCCGAGCCCGATGAGTAGGGGGACAGATGAACCAGCGGTCGAGCGGTGTGCTGGAGCCTCAGACAGCCTCGCCGCAGGGCGGACTGGTTCCGTCGGCCTCCGCCTCCTGGCGGATCCTGCTCGTGGAGAACAGCACCAGTGACGCCGAGACCCTCGCCCGGGGACTGCGCCGGCACGGTCACGAGGTCGACATCGTCGGCACCGGCGGCGAGGCCCTGCGCGCGTTCCCGGACGCCGACCTCGTCCTTCTCGACCTCGAACTCCCCGACCTCGACGGTCTGGAGGTCTGCCGCCGGATACGCACGGCCGGCGAGACCCCGCTGATCGCCGTGACCGCCCGCGGCACCGAACTCGACCGGGTCCTCGGCCTCCAGGCGGGTGCCGACGACTACCTGGCCAAGCCCTACGGCTTCCGCGAACTGATGGCCCGTATGGAGGCCGTGATGCGGCGGGCCCGCCCGGTCGCACCGCTCTCCTCCACCATCACCAGCGGACCGCTGCGGATCGACGCCGGCACCCGCGAGGTCAGTCTCGACGGCCGCCCCGTGGAGACCACCCGCAAGGAGTTCGACATGCTCTACCTCCTCGCCTCGCACCCGGGCACGGTCATCCCGCGCAAGACGCTGATGCAGCAGGTCTGGGGGGACTCGTGGTCCCGGCGGACGGTCGACACCCACGTGAGCACGCTGCGCAACAAGATCGGCGCGGAGTGGATCATCACGATCCGCGGCGTCGGATTCCGTTTCGGCCAGGGCTGACCCGGCGCCCGTGAGCGCGGGCCCTGGCCGCCCACCACAGGTCTGCGAGGGGCAGGAATGACAACCATGCTGTGCCGGGGAGAAGGGTGCCGGCGCGCGCCCGAAGGGGAACACCGCCGCAGGAGCACCGAGGGCTCCCGGCTCTGCCGCTCCTGCCGGGACCACCTCACGGCAGGACTCGCCGAACTCGCCCCCCTCTACGAGGAGTGCGCACGCGTGCTGGGCGGCACCGCCCAGGACGGGCTCCGCGAGAAGACGTCCGGCGGAGTGCTCCCCGGCATCCCCTTCAACGGAGCGGCCGCCGAGGTCCGGGCGCGGATGATCTCCACCCTCGGCTCGTGGAGCGGGCTGGTGGCGCAGGCCCGCGGAGTCCAGGCACCCCCGCGCACCGTTCCCGGACTGACCGCCTTCCTGCTGCGGCACGCCGACTGGCTGGCCGCCCACGCCGCCGCGGCCGAAGCCTCGGAAGAGGTGGCCCGCCTGGTGCGGGAGGGGCGGCGGGTGGCCTTCCCCGACCCGGCCCGCAGCATCCGCCTGGGCACCTGCCCGGAACCCGGCTGCCCCGGCGGCCTCGCCCTGGCCGTCCGTACGCACGCCAGGGCGGCCAGCCCCGAGATCCGGTGCGACGCGGACCCCGCCCACCGCTGGGGCAGCCACCGGTGGAGCGAACTGAGCCTGGTCATGGACTCCGCGGCGGCCGTCCCGCGGGCAGACGTCCCGGAGGCAGACGCCCCCCAGGCAGACCTGCCGTCCGCCCCTGCCCCTGCCACCGAACGCTGGCTCGCCGCCGCCGACATAGCCGGGCTCTGGCACACGTCCATGGGCACCGTCTACCGGCTGGCGAGCGAGGAGCGCTGGCGCCGCCAGACCCGCTCGGGCCGCACCTACTACAGCGAGAACGACGTCCGCGACTGCTTCGGCCGCCGCGCGGCCAAACGCCGTACGGCACGCGCCACGGGCCGGGGTTGACCTGCTTTTGACACGGGCTTGGCGGGCATCCGAGGCAGCCGACACCTGCTTGTCGAACCTGACCGAGTCCTGAAATCCCGTCCATTGATCGGGTGTCCGCGTTCGAAGAACCTGGAACCCAAGATCCGGTGCAGTGTCTCCATGGCCCCATGGACGACCCCCGGATCGGTCAGCCGGACAGTGGCCGCCGAGACAGCCGGGGAGGGGCGATGGACGCCGCAGTGATCGTGGTGGGTGCGGGTCCCGCGGGCATGATGCTCGCCGGTGAACTGCGGCTCGCCGGCGTGGACGTGGTCGTGCTGGAGAAACTCGCCCACCGCACCGGTGAGTCACGGGGACTGGGGTTCACGGCCCGCACCCTGGAGAGCTTCGACCAGCGGGGCATCCTCGACGCCTTCGGAGAGATCGAGACCGGTACGGCCGGCCACTTCGGCGGCCTGCCCGTCGACTTCGGAGTGCTCGGAGGAGACTGCCGGGCCGCCAAGAGCGTGCCGCAGTCGGCCACCGAAGCCCGGCTGGAGGAATGGGCCACCGGCCTCGGCGCCGACGTCAGGCGGGGGCACGAGGTGCTCTCCGTCCACGACGACGGCACCCGCGTCGAGGTCGCCGTGCGCGGCCCGCAAGGGAAGCACGTCCTGCGCGCGCCCTGGCTGGTCGGCTGCGACGGCGGACGCAGTACGGTCCGCAAGGCGGCCGGCTTCGACTTCCCCGGCACGGCGGCCACCACGGAGATGTTCCTCGCCGACATCAAGGGCGTCGACCTCACCCCCCGGATGATCGGCGAGACCCTGCCCGGCGGCATGGTGATGGTCGGCCCGCTGCCCGGCGGCACCACCCGGATCGTGGTGTGCGAGCGCGGCACCCCGCCCCGCCGGAGGGAGGCGCCGCCCGCCTTCGAGGAGGTCGCGGCGGCCTGGCAGCGGCTCACCGGCGAGGACATCTCGCATGCCGAACCTGTCTGGGTGTCCTCCTTCGGCGATGCCGCCCGTCAAGTCACCGAATACCGGCGCGGCCGGGTGCTCCTCGCGGGGGACGCCGCCCACATCCACCTCCCCGCCGGGGGCCAGGGCATGAACACCGGCATCCAGGACGCGGTCAACCTGGGCTGGAAGCTCGGCGCCGTGGCCGGCGGCCGGGCGGCGCCCGACCTGCTCGACACCTACCACGGGGAGCGGCACCCGGTCGGCCGCCGGCTGCTGATGAACACCCGCGCGCAGGGCCTGCTGTTCCTCAGCGGCGCCGAGGTGCAGCCGCTGCGCGACCTGTTCACCGAGCTGATCCGGTACGACGAGGTCGCCCGGCACCTGGCCGCCATGGTCAGCGGGCTGGAGATCCGCTACGACGTCGGCCGCGGCGCCCACCCGCTGCTCGGCCGGCGCATGCCACGCATCGAACTCGTCGGTGGCGACCGCAAGACGACCAGCACCGAGCTGCTGCGCCCGGCGCGCGGTCTGCTGCTCGACCTGGCCGACAACCCGCGGCTCCGACAGCGCGCCGCCGCCTGGTCCGACCGCGTCGACATCGTGACCGCCGAACCGCACGGGCTGCCCCCGCACGGGCTGCCCCCGCACGCAGCGTCCCCGTACGGACCGTCTGCGGCCGGCCCGGACACGGCGGCCGGGGGATACGCAGGCTCTGCTGCCCTGCACGGCACCACCGCGGTGCTGGTGCGCCCCGACGGATACGTCGCCTGGGCGTCGCCCGGCAGCCACCACGACCTGCCGATGGCCCTGCAGCGCTGGTTCGGCCGGCCCTGACCGGCGGGGTCCCGCCGCCGTACCGGCCCGACCCGACCGCAACCCACGGCCGCCGACCCCCGCCGACCCCGCCGACCGTACCGGTCCGCTCCCCGCTCCTGGACAGGAAGAGAGAGAAGCCCATGAAGCACAGCAACCTGATCGTGGCCCGTATGGACGGGAAGTCCAGCCATGAGGTCGCCGAGCTGTTCGCCGACTTCGACCGGACGGACATGCCGCACCGCATGGGCACCCTGCGCCGCAGGCTGTTCATGTACAAGGGCCTCTACTTCCACCTCCAGGACTTCGCCGACGACACGGGCGAGCAGCGCATCGAGGAGTCCCGCCAGGACCCCCGCTTCATCGGCATCAGCAACGAGCTGAAGCCCTACATCCAGCCCTACGACCCGGCCACCTGGCGCACCCCGGCCGACGCGATGGCCACCCGCTTCTACGACTGGACGGCCTCGGAGTGAAGTGCCGCCGGGCCGAGACGACGGGAGGGCAGTACAGGTGGTTCGCCGGGTTGTGATCACGGGTGTCGGAGTCCTGGCACCGGGCGGCATCGGGGTCGGGGGCTTCTGGAGCCTGCTGAGCGAGGGACGTACGGCGACCCGCCTCATCAGCTCCTTCGACGCGTCCGCTTTCCGTTCCCGGGTCGCGGCCGAGGCCGACTTCGACCCGGTGCTGCACGGACTGGCGCCGGAGGAGGTCCGGCGGATGGACCGCGCGGCCCAGTTCGCCGTGGTGACCGCGCGGGAGGCCGTCGCCGACAGCGGGCTGGACCTCTCCGCGCTGGACCCGCACCGTACGGGTGTCGGGTTCGGCACCGCGACCGGTGCGGTCACCGGGCTCGACGGCGCGTACCGGACGGTCAGTGACGACGGGCGGCTGGAGCCGGTGGACCACGCACGCGCGCCGCGGGACCTCTACGACTGGTTCGTGCCGAGTTCCTTCTCGGCCGAGGTGGCGTGGGCGGTCGGCGCGCAGGGCCCGGCCACGCTGGTGTCCACCGGCTGCACCGCCGGGATCGATGCGGTCGCGCACGCCGCGGACCTGATCCGCGAGGGCGTCACGGACGTGATGGTCACCGGCGCCACGGACGCGCCGATCACCCCGGTGACCCTGGCCGCCTTCGACGCGGTCCGGGCGACCACGGTGCTCAACGACGAGGCGGCGACGGCCTCGCGCCCCTTCGACTCGACCCGCAACGGCTTCGTCCTCGGTGAGGGAGCCGCCGCGTTCGTCCTGGAGGAGCTGGAGAGCGCCCGCCGCCGGGGCGCGCACGTCTACGCGGAGATCGCCGGCCACGCCTCCCGGTGCAGCGCCTTCCACATGACCGGCCTGCGGCCCGACGGCCGCGAGCTGGCGGAGGCCGTCCGGGTCGCCCTCGACGGGGCGCGGATCGACCCCGGCCGGGTCGACTACGTCAACGCGCACGGCTCGGGCACGAAGCAGAACGACCGCCACGAGACCACCGCGTTCAAACTGAGCCTCGGCGAGCACGCGTACGGCGTCCCGGTCAGCTCCATCAAGTCCATGGTGGGGCACTCACTGGGCGCGATCGGCGCGATCGAGATCGCGGCGTCCGTGCTGGCGATGGAACACCACGTGGTGCCCCCCACCGCGAACCTGCACGCTCCCGACCCGGAGTGCGACCTCGACTACGTCCCGCTCGTCGCGCGCGAGCACCGCACCGACACCGTCCTGACCGTGAGCAGCGGCTTCGGCGGCTTCCAGAGCGCGATGGTGCTGGCCCGGCCCGACAGGAGTGCGCAATGACGTCCAGGACCGTGGTGACCGGGATCGGTGTGGCCGCTCCCAACGGCTTCGGCGTGGAGGAGTTCTGGGCGGCGACCCGCATCGGCAAGAACGCCATCGGCCCGGTCACCCGCTTCGATGCCTCCGGCCATCCGGCCCGGCTGGCGGGGGAGATCCACGGCTTCGCCGCGGAGGAACGGCTGCCGGGGCGGCTCGTGCCGCAGACCGACCGGATGACCCAGCTGGCGCTGGCGGCGGCGGACTGCGCGTTCGCCGACGCGGGTGCGGGGGAGGGCGACGTCGCCGGGTACGGGGCGGGCGTGGTGACCGCCGTCGGCTCCGGGGGGTCGGAGTTCGGTGCGAACGAGCTCCGCAAACTGTGGAGCCTGGGCGGCAAGCACGTCAGTGCCTACCAGTCCTTCGCCTGCTTCTCCGCCGTCAACAGCGGTCAGATCGCGCTTCGGCACGGGCTGCGCGGCCCGGTCGGCGTCCTCGTGGGCGACCAGGCCGGCGGCCTCGACGCCGTCGCCCACGCCCGGCGGCAGATCCGCGGGGGCAGCAGGCTCGTCGCCACCGGCGGCTTCGAGGCGTCGGTCTGCTCCTGGGGCTGGGCCGCACAGCTGTCGACGGGCCTGCTGTCCACCGGTGACGACCCCCAACGCGCCTACCTGCCCTTCGACGCGGCCGCCTGCGGCCACGTGCCGGGGGAGGGCGGGGCGCTGATGATCCTCGAGGACGAGGAGAGCGCGGCCGAGCGCGGGGCCCGCACCGTGTACGGGGAGATCGCCGGACACGGCGCGTCCATGGACCCCCGGCCGGGCAGCGGGGGCGAACCCGGGCTGCGCCGGGCCGTCGAGACCGCGCTCGCCGACGCCGCCTGCGACCCGGACGAGGTCGACGTGGTGTTCGCGGACGCCGCCGGCACCCCGCACCTGGACCGCGAGGAGGCCGACGCGATCATCGCCGTCTTCGGCCCGCGCGGCGTGCCCGTCACGGCGCCCAAGACCATGATCGGGCGGCTGTCCGCGGGCGGCGCCCCGGTCGACGTGGTCTCCGCACTGCTGGCGATGCGCGAGGGACTGATCCCGCCCACCACCAACGTGGAGCTGTCGCCCGCGTACGCGCTGGACCTGGTGGCCGACCGGCCGCGCACCGCATGCGTACGGACCGCCCTCGTCCTGGCCCGCGGTCGCGGCGGCTTCAACTCCGCACTGGTCCTCCGCTCCACCGACTGACCCGGCGCGGCGGGCCGTCCGGCGCGGCGGGCGTGTCGGCCACCGCCCGTTCCGGCGCGAGCGGCCGACCCGGCCCGCCCGCCCGGCCCGCCCGGCCGACCCGACCTGCCCGGTGCGACCGCGCGGGCCGGCGTCGTGGATCCGGGCCGTGGCCGGGCCGTGGCCGGACCGTTCTGCGGCCGACGTGCCGTGCGCGTCCGCCTGCCGTGCGCGTCCGCCTGCCGTGCGTGTCCGCCTGCCGTGCGCGTCCGCCTGCCGTGCCACCGGCTCCGGTGGCGGGCGCGCCCCTGTTACCCCGCATCCCGCAATCCCCCGGGTGTGCGGCAGACCGAGGAAGGAAATCGTCTTGTCCGATCAGAAGTTCACCATCGAAGACCTCAAGCGCATCCTGCTGGAGGGTGCCGGGGCCGAGGAGGGCGTCGACCTCGACGGCAACATCCTCGACAGCGACTTCGAGGAGCTGGGCTATGAGTCGCTGGCGCTCCTGGAGACCGGCGGCCGCATCGAGCGCGAGTTCGGCATCTCGCTGGACGACGACGTGTTCAGCGAGCACCGCACCCCGCGCACCCTCGTCGAGGCGATCAACGCCACCCTCAGCGCCCCCGTCGGCGCCTGACGCACGCACACCACGGTGGCCGCCGCCCGCGCCCGGCGGGCGGCGGCCACCGCTGTTGCCGAGTACCCACCGAGCACCTCTTTCTTGGGAGAACACACACCATGTCCGAGCAGGGCAAGCGGGTCGCCGTCGTCACCGGTGCCACCAGCGGGATCGGCCTGGCCGTCGCCCGGCTGCTGGCCGCGCAGGACCACCAGGTCTTCATCGGCGCGCGCAGCGAGGAGAACGTCGCCGCGACCGTCAAGCAGCTGCGCGAGGAGGGCCTGGACGTGGACGGCGCGGCCGTCGACGTCCGCTCCTCCACCGGCGTCCACGACTGGATCCGGGCCGCCGTCGACCGCTTCGGCACCATCGACGTCGTCGTCAACAACGCCGGCCGTTCCGGTGGCGGTGTCACCGCCGACATCACGGAGGAGCTGTGGCAGGACGTCATCGACACCAACCTCAACAGCGTCTTCCGGGTGACCCGTGAGGCGCTGAACACCGGCGGCCTGCGCGCCAAGGACCGCGGCCGCATCATCAACATCGCGTCCACCGCGGGCAAGCAGGGCGTCGTCCTCGGCGCCCCGTACTCGGCCTCCAAGCACGGCGTGGTCGGCTTCACCAAGGCCCTCGGCAACGAGCTCGCCCCCACCGGCATCACGGTGAACGCCGTCTGCCCCGGCTACGTCGAGACCCCGATGGCACAGCGCGTCCGCCAGGGCTACGCCGCCGCGTACGACGCCACCGAGGAAGCCATCCTGGAGAAGTTCCAGGCCAAGATCCCGCTGGGCCGCTACTCCACCCCGGAGGAGGTCGCCGGCCTGGTCGGCTACCTCGCCTCCGACACCGCGGCCTCCATCACCTCCCAGGCCCTCAACGTCTGCGGTGGCCTCGGCAACTTCTGATCCGCCCGCCCCTTCCCTCCAACCCCAGGAGTCACGAACATGTCGCAGCCCGGCCTGCGCGAGGTGGAGCACGAGATCACGGTCTCGGCCCCCGCCTCCGCCGTGTACCGGTTGATAGCCGAGGTCCGGAACTGGCCGCGGATCTTCCCGCCGACCATCTACGTCGACCACGTCGAGCAGGGTGCGAACGAGGAGCGCATCCGGATCTGGGCCACCGCCAACGGCGAGGCCAAGAACTGGACCTCGCGCCGCACCCTCGACCCCGAGCGGCTGCGGATCACCTTCCGCCAGGAGGTCCCCGCACCCCCGGTCGCCGCCATGGGCGGCACCTGGATCATCGAACCGCTCTCCGGGGACGAGTCCCGGGTGCGGCTGCTCCACGACTACCGGGCCGTCGACGACGACCCGGCCTCCCTGGAGTGGATCGACCGGGCCGTCGACCGCAACTCCCGCTCGGAGCTGGCCGCGCTGAAGACGAACGTCGAGGCCGCCCACGCCGCCGAAGCCCTCACCTTCTCCTTCGAGGACACGGTGCGGGTCGCCGGATCCGCCAAGGACGTCTACGACTTCGTCAACGAGGCCGGTCTGTGGCCCGAGCGGCTCCCGCACGTGGCCACCGTCCGCCTCACCGAGGACACCCCGGGGCTCCAGGAGCTGGAGATGGACACCCGCGCCAAGGACGGCTCGGTGCACACCACCAAGTCCTACCGGGTGACCTTCCCCCACCACCGGATCGCGTACAAGCAGACCACGCTGCCGGCCCTGATGACCCTGCACACCGGCTACTGGACGTTCACCGACCACGCCGACGGCACCAGCAGCGCGTCCTCCCAGCACACGGTCACCGTCAACACGGCCAACATCGCGCGGATCCTCGGCCCCGAGGCGACCGTCGAGGACGCCAAGGCGTACATCCACACGGCGCTGTCCACCAACAGCACCGCCACCCTCAACCACGCCAGGGCACACGCAGAGAACAGGGCCTGAGCATGTCGGAGGACTGCACCGACACCCGGGTGGTCGTGGTCGGCGCCGGCCCGGTCGGACTGCTGCTCGCCGGGGAACTGCGGCTCGCGGGCGTGGACGTGGTGGTCCTCGACAAGCTCACCGTCCCGACGGCCGAGTCCCGGGCTTCGACCCTGCACGCCCGCACCATGGAGATCCTCGACGGCCGCGGTCTGCTGGAGCGGATCGGCCCGGTCCCCCACGAAGGGACGGGTCACTTCGCGGGCATCCCCCTCGACCTGACGCTGCCCGGACCGCACCCCGGACAGTGGAAGGTGCCGCAGACCCGGCTGGAGGAAGTGCTGGGGGAGTGGGCGGCGGAGCTCGGGGCCGACCTGCGGCGCGGACACGAACTGACCGGCCTGACCGCCGGCGAGGACGGGGTCGAGGCCCGGGTCCGCCGTCACGACGGCACCGTGGCCCTCGTACGGGGCGCGTACCTGGTCGGCTGTGACGGGGAGGACAGCACCGTCCGGCGGCTGGCCGGGATCGCCGTCACCGGAGCCGGGGCGACCCGGGAACTGCTGCGCGCCGATGTGGCGGGCATCGACGTACCGGTCCGCCGTTTCGAACGGCGGGCGGGCGGACTGGCCGTCGCGGCCCGCCGCCCCGACGGGGTGACCCGGGTGATGCTCCACGCGCACGGGGCGCCGCCGCGCCGTTCCCGGCCCTCCTTCGAGGACGTGGCCGCCGCCTGGAAGCGGGTTACCGGCGAGGACATCGGCGGCGGCACCCCGCTGTGGACCGACTCCTTCGACGACGCCCACCACCAGGCCGAGCAGTACCGGGCCGGCCGGGTGCTGCTGGCCGGGGACGCCGCGCACCGGCAGCTCCCGGTCGGCGGCCAGTCCCTCAACCTGGGCCTGCAGGACGCCTTCAACCTGGGCTGGAAGCTGGCGGCCCGGGTCACCGGGCGGGCCGGCGATGCGCTGCTCGACACCTACCACGCCGAACGCCACCCGGTCGGCCGGGCCGTCCAGGACCGCGTCCGCGGCCAGGCCCTGCTGCTGCTCGGCGGGCCCGCGACGGACGCGGTGCACGAGGTGCTGGCCGAGCTCACCGGCCACGCCGGGGTCGCCGCGCACCTGGCCGGAGCGGTCTCCGGCCTGGATGTCCGCCACGACGTCGGACGGGGCGGCCACCCGCTGCTCGGCCGGCGTCTGCCCGACCGGGAGGTCATCGCGGACGACGGCGGCCCGTCCACCGCCTTCACGCTGCTGCGCGGGGGCGGCGGGCTGCTGCTCCTCCCGCCGGCCGCCTCATCGGCCGCCTCATCGGATGCCTCATCGGAGCAGGACCGGTTGCTCGCCCTGGCCGCGCCCTGGGCGGACCGGCTGCGCACCGCGAACGTCACGGATCCGGCCGGTGCCGACGCCGCGCTGCTGGTACGTCCCGACGGCCATGTCGTCTGGGCCGCCGGCTCGGGCTGCGGCGGGCTCACCGAGGCGCTGGAGCGGTGGTTCGGCACGGCGGCCCCGACACCGGCCCCGACACCGGCCCCGACACCGGAGCCCGTACGGGAGCCGGAACACGCGCCGGTCCACGAGCCCGTACGGGACCCGGCCCGGCGGCACACCACGGCAGCGGCCGTCACGGCCGCCGGAACGGGAAGGCACGGCATGGACGGCCTCACGGGCAGGACGGCACTGGTCACCGGCTCCAGCCGGGGCATGGGACGTGCCACCGCGCTGCGCCTGGCGCGCGAGGGCGCCCTGGTCGCCGTCCACTACACGAGCAGTGCGACCGCCGCCGGCGAGGTGGTGGCCGCGATCGAGAGCGACGGCGGCCGGGCCTTCGCCGTACGGGCCGAACTCGGCGTGAACGGTGACGCCGAGGCCCTCTTCGACGCCCTGGAGCCCGAGCTGCTGGACCGCACCGGCAGCCCCGCCCTGGACATCCTGGTCAACAACGCGGGGGTGACGGGCGACCGCACCGGCCCGCAGGACACCACCCGGGAGCTGTTCGACCGGCTGATCGCGGTCAACGCCCGGGCCCCGTTCTTCCTCGTGCAACGGGCGCTGCGGCACATGCGGGACGGCGGACGGATCATCAACGTCTCGTCCGGTCTCACGCGCGTCGCCAACCCCGACGAGATCGCGTACGCCATGAGCAAGGGCGCGCTGGAACAGCTCGCCCTGCACTACGCCAAGCTGCTCGGCCCGCGGGGCATCACCGTGAACACCGTGGCGCCCGGCATCACCCGCAACGGCAACCCGGTCTTCGACATCCCCGAAGCAGTCGAGCAGATGGCCGGACTGTCCGCCTTCGGGCGGGTCGGCGAACCGGAGGACGTGGCCGACGTGGTGGCGTTCCTGGCCGGTCCGGACGCCCGCTGGATCACCGGCGCCTTCGTGGACGCCACCGGCGGCACCCTGCTCGGCTGACCCCCGGGCCAGTACACCGGAAGCCGGAAGCCGGAAGCCGGAAGCCGGAAGCCGGAAGCCGGGGAACGGGGCCGGTAAACGGAAAGCGGTCATTGGAGCCATGAAGCCTGTCCCGTCACCCGCGGCACACCGCGGCCGGCATCCGCGGCCGGCCGGTCGGCTCCTGGTGGCCGTACTCGCCTCGAACATGCTCGTCGACGCCCTGGAGGTGTCGTCGGCCCTGGTGGCCCTGCCCTCCGTGGCCGCCGGCCTCGGCCTGCCGCCGGGCCAAGCGCAGGGGCTGGTCACCGGGTTCGCCGCCGGATTCGCGGCCGTCCTGCCCTTCGCCACCGCGGTGACCTCACGGTTCGGCCGCCGCCGGGTGTACCTGGCGGCCCTCCTGGGGTTCGCCGCTGCCTCCCTGGCCGGGGCGTTCGCGGACGGCGCGGGCACGCTGTTCGCGGGCCGGATGCTCAAGGGGGCGTGCGTCGCGCTGACCGCGCCCACCGGCCTCGCCATCATCACGTCCGTCCTGCCCGACGGCCCGGCCCGCCGCCGGGCCCTGTCGGTCTACTCCCTCTGCGGCGGCCTCGGGTTCTGTGCCGGGCTGCTGGTGTCCGGGCTGCTCACCCCGGCCGGCTGGCGATGGACCCTCGCCTTCCCGGCACCGGTCGCCCTGCTGCTGCTGGCCGCCGGGGCCGTGCTGATCCCGCGCGAGGCGGCCGGACCCGCCCCACCGGTGCCGCGCGGACTGCCGGGGCACCCGTTGCAGGGGCAGCACCCGTTACCGGGACACCGCCCCTTGCTGCGACACCGCCCCTTGCTGCGGGCCGCGGCCGTCGCCGCCGCGTTCAACGGCTCGTACGTCGCCTTCCTGCTGCTGGCGGCCGTCGACCTGGCCCGGCACGGCTGGGGTCCGACGGCCACCGCGCTCGCCTTCCTGCCGGCCGCCGCGCCACTGGCCCTGGCCGCACCGGCCGCACTGCGGCTGGCCGTCCGGCTGGGGCCCGCCCGTGCCGTCGCGCTCGGTGCGGCCGCGGCACCGGCCGGCCATCTGCTCTACCCCTCCGCCGGCGGCACCGTCCGGTACGCCACGGAGGTCCTGCCCGCCATGGCCCTGGCCGGGGCCGCCTTTGCGCTCGCGTTCACCGCCCTGCACCTGGAGGCGACCGCCGAGGTGCCCGGGCCGCTGCGCGAACGGGCCTCCGCGTTCTACCAGACCTGCGTACAGCTGGGCGGGGCCGCCGTACCGGCACTCGCCGCCGGCGCCGGACGGGCCGCCGGCTTCCGGCTGGTCACCGCCGTCGCGCTGGCCGGGGCACTGGCGGCCCTGACCGCCCCCGCCCTGTGGCGCCGGGCGGCCCGCCACCGAGACCACTCCACCGCCCACGGCCGGGGGAGCGCCCGTGCGGCGCACCTCCCGGCCCCGAACCGGGAAACCCCATGACCACACCTGTGATGTCACAGACGTACGAGACCGAGTCGGGCGCGGTGGTGGAGATCCGCGTGCCCGACCTCGATCTGCTGCACTCCGTCGGCCTGACCGAACGCACCCGCATCCTGGAGCAGTACGTCAGGGAGGAACTGGGCCGGATCCTCGGCATCACCCCGGACCTGGTCGACACCACCGGCCGCCCGATGAGCTGCCTCGGCATCGGGTCCATCGCCGGCATCGAACTCCAGTACCGGATGGAGGGGAAGCTCGGAGTCGGTCTGAACCTGCAGCGGCTGCTGCTCGCCAACAGCGCCCGGGAGCTGGTCGACTGCCTCGCGGGGCAGTTCGGTCCGGAGGCGGCGGACCACCCGCGAGGGACTCCGGTGCCGGCATGACCACGACCGCACTGATCCCCGACACCCCGGCCCCGGCCCCGGCCCCGGCCTCGGCCCTGTACCCGGCCCCGGCCCCGTCCTCTGCCGTGGCCACGGCCTTGGCCCCGGCCGTCCGGGAGGACCCCGGCCCGCCCGACTTCACCCTCGCCCCGGGCCGTGCCGACATGTGGCTGGTCCGCCGCCCCACCGGTGAGGCCGCCGAGGCGCTGGCCCGCGAAGAGCTCGACGAGCGGGAGCGCGAGCGCGCCGCCGCGTTCATCCGCCCCGCCGACGGGATCCTCTACGCCGCCGCGCACGTGGCCCTGCGCCGCATCATCGCCCGCTACACGGCGAACGCCCCGCAGGACGTGCGGTTCATGCGCGAACCCTGCCCGGACTGCGGTGGGTCGCACGGCCGTCCCGCCGTCGCGCCGCCGCCCCCGCCGCTCCACTTCTCCCTGTCCCACAGCGGCGGCATCGCCCTGGTGGGCGTGGCTTCCGTCCCCCTCGGCGTGGACGTGGAGAAGCTCCCCGGCGCGGAGACCATCGAGATCTGTTCCAGGGCACTGCACCCGGAGGAGCAGGAGGAACTGGCCGCGGCCGAGCCGGGCGAGGCGCGGCGGGAACTTTTCGGCCGGATCTGGACCCGCAAGGAGGCGTACCTCAAGGGGCTGGGCACCGGCCTGAGCCGCCCGCCCTCCGAGGACTACGTCGGCACCGACACCGGCCGCCACCCCGAGGGCTGGACCATGGTCGGCATCCCCTGCGACCCCACCCATGCCGCCGCTGCCGCCGTACGGGGCCCCGCACCCGGCGTGGTCGACGTCCGCTGGGTCCCCGACGCCTGGCTGAGCTCCGGTCCGGGGACGGGCGACGCGGTGTTCGCCCCGGCCCCTGACGCGATGACGCGACGACGCGACGACGTGATGACGTGACGAACGGAGAGTGCACGACATGCCCATTCCACCGGACACCATCCACCACCGTGTCGAAGAGCTGCACCGGATCAAGGAGTCGGCGCGGGACGGCGACCCCGCCGCCACCGAACGCCAGCACGCGAAGGGCAAGCTGACCGCGCACGAGCGCATCGGGCTGCTGCTGGACAAGGGATCGTTCCACGAGGTCGAGCAGCTGCGCCGGCACCGGGCGACCGGATTCGGCCTGGAGGCCAAGCGGCCGCCCGGCGACGGCGTGGTCACCGGCTGGGGCACCGTCGAGGGCCGCACGGTCTTCGTCTACGCCCATGACTTCCGGATCTTCGGCGGTGCGCTGGGCGAGGCCCACGCCACG